>JAYVOT010000033.1:0-2830 GCA_043757795.1 Chthonomonadaceae bacterium
AACAAGAGAGATCGGGGTCAATAAGTCGAAGTTGATCTTCGCCGATTTCTTTCACTTGCAAGGTTTCCAATGCGAGATGAGCCGCACGCCGACCCGAATCCAGAAAAGCCTGCAGACCCGACATCGCCGAAGCGTTATAGAGAGCGCAAAGCGGCTCCATCCCTCCGGCATGGACAGGCACGACGGCATCGAAGTCACAACTCGCTCCCGTCATGAGCAAATTGAACACCTCGCGTTTGAGATAAGGCATATCGCAAGCTACAACGATATGCCAACCCGCCTCGGAAGACTTCAGGCCCGTAAGAATTCCGCCAACAGGACCTGTGCCTGGAAAAAGATCGCTAACGCTTCTTGCGCCAAAGTAATCGCGCGAGTTTTCGTCGCGATTTACTACCAGCAGCGGAACCCCGAACGGACGAAGCGCTTTGATGACATGCTCAATCAGCGGCAGTCCTTTCCAGAGCAGAGCGGCTTTGTCGCTCCCCATACGTCGGCTTTCTCCCCCCGCCAAAATGATGGCTCCTGCGAGATGAGTTATACTCATAGTAGCCTCTTCACCCTTTCCAATCAGGCAAGTTGGCGATTGATTTGCGTGCTGCTTCCGAAGTCGGCATTCCCCATTTTTGGAAAAATGGAGCCAAATTTATGTTGGCGGCGCGAGAGAATCGAACCATCCACTGATCGTGTTTCTGCAATTCCGTCACAGGTCTTTCAGAGGCTCTTAGATACCTATAGGCGGTGAAAGTCTTTTCAAAAGGCGCCCATCCGAACGCTTTTTGCAGTTGAATGTACATTGAGAGGGCGAGAAACGGGTCGTTCTTCCACTCTTCGAAGTTCGATCCGCCATCGAAATACTTCCGTATTCTCGCCTGCATCAACTCCGGTTTCAAGGCGGGGTGCTGATTTTCCGTGATCCCGAACTCTTTCTCGAAGACGTACAGCGCGAACAGATTGTTCGTCACTTCGCCTGTTCCCTCGAAAGTCCAATCCGGTTGTTGGTGGTTGTGCCCCACTTCGTGCCAGAAGCCCCAAACTCCCCCATGTCCGACTTTGCGAATGATCTCTTCACTCACCATCGGCTTTGCAACGTCCAAAAACGTCATTATCGGGTATCCGGAGTGCATGTATCCAGCGGAAATCTGTTTGTCCGTCACGTAGCGCTCTTGCCTCGCGCGCTGTTGAGGGATGCCGGCGAGGTCTGCGACGTCGTCCATCGTTTTGTCCCAGAGCGTCATCAAGCTCACAGGTTTAGTCAGGTCGCGAATGGCGTCAGAGGGGACAGTCAGAATTACCCGGTCGCCCTCCAATTCCGCCCAGGGAGCTGGATAGGCGCGTACTGTTCGATTCCAACTCTCTTCCGTCGTCTTCCCCAGTTTGAAGTAAGGCGCTTTGACGCCGTTCATAATCTTTACATTGAGCATTCCCAGTTTGCAGTTTTCCGGAACTGTGACGTAGATTAGACCCCCGAAAGGGTTCGCCGCCTTAGTAATGGGCGTTGAGAGGGCAAAGAGACGTGAGATTTCCGGACTTCGATCCCACTTTTCAAGATGCCAAAGCGTGTCGGTGTGCGCTCCGATGCGAACGCCAAGCCCTTTACCTACTGCCTCTTTAGGAACTTGGACTTTGATCGTCTCCCCCGGAGCGGCATACAGTCCTGTGCTGTGCCAATCCGGAACGGTCGTGTCGACCTTGATCGTCTCTACGACGCGAACTGCGGTTTTGACTTCGCCAGGGAAGCTTTTTGCAGCAGGACTCGCCTTTATCTTGTCAATCGGAGAGTTTCGTTCCTCTTGCGCCTCAATAGAAGTCACAAGTCGAGCCATTGGGTTGTACGATTTGTCCTTCAGAAAAAAATGTTTCATCGTTTCTGGCGTGTAGTAAAGTAGCGTCCTCTTAAGACTGGTTCGAAAAAGAGTGTCGTCTTCAGGGATACTCCGAGTAGCTTGTATCACCGTTTCGACTGCCTGCCTATCTTTTTCAGGAGTCATCCAGAAGAGCGACATCAGCCGTTCGAGAAGTAGAACAGCAGAGCCATTCGCTTGATAGAAAGCAGGATCGAGAGGGAAGGTTGTCTTGAAGCCGGACTCTGAGGTCTTGTCGAGAGCGCCGTCCGTCCACATCAAACCGGCATCGTGCAACATACGGTTTCCAGGATGTTCGGCAAGAGACTTTCCGGGATGAATTTGAAGCCAACCCCAACCAGTATCCGCTCCAAGATAAGACTTCCCTCCTTTGATCGCTGTTCGCAAAATAGTCGCATCGTTGGAAGTGAGATCGTCGGGCGGGCAACAGATGACGTTGCAATGAGCTATAGCTTCGCCCATCCAAGATTTTGACTCTATCGAAAGGATTGGAATCCCTTTCTTTGTCAACAATGCTTTCAGTGCGGGCATATGCCTTAATCCAATTGGCAGTTTACTATCGCCTGCAAGCCACCGAAGCGAATTCAAAAGGAATTTTTCATTATCCGCTTGCGCCGGACCATCACTTTCCAAATATCCTGAGTGCCCCAAAATGAGCGCTCGACCACGTCCAAAATGCGTAGCTGCGGCGACTGGGGCATGTAGTTTGTTCCCGGATTTCCCCAAAACGAGAGGGAAAGCCTGCTCTCCAAACGCGCAAACCGTTCCGGGCAAACCCGGAGCTGAAATATTTTGAACGCCCTGCAGAATCGCTTTTCGATCCGGTTCGTTCAGGTCAATTTTTTGTGCGTTTGCTACAAAAGGAAGAAGAATTGATAGAGTCGTTATTGCGATTATGGCGAACAGTGAATGAGTGTTTCGTTGTCGAATCATGGGGTTTCTTTCAGTGTACTTTTTCTAAATTGTAC
>JAYVOT010000034.1:0-2822 GCA_043757795.1 Chthonomonadaceae bacterium
GAAAACCGAGATCAAACGATAGAGACAAAACAACGGCTTCAACGCAAAAATTAGAGAGAACGCCAAACAGCGCTTCCTACAATCCTCTCTCTTCCCGAATATTTGACTGAGCCAGAATCATGAGCGTGCATCCGCCATAATTTGCATCAACGGAGACAATTTGAACCCTCGAACCAAAAAGTTTCTCTCGTTTTACAAACCTTACTTGAAAATTCTTGTCATCGACCTTCTATGCGCCTTCGTCGTTTCAGCTGTCGTCCTCGCACTCCCCCTCTGCGTTCGCTACATCACAAAAAACATTCTGGAAGCGAAAGCTCCCGACGCGCTGAACCAAATCTATCTCATGGGAGCGGCGATGATTTTCCTGATCGTAGTGCACGCCGCGTGCAATACTTTCGTAGACTATCAGGGGCACATGATGGGGACGCTCATGGAGAGCGACATGCGGATGGAACTCTTCGAGCATTATCAAAAGCTGTCCTTCCGCTTTTACGATGACCAAAAAACAGGTCAGCTGATGAGTCGCATTACGAACGACACTTTTGCAATCGGGGAAATGTGCCACCATGCCCCCGAAGATTTCGTGTTCGCTTCCCTGAAGTTTGTCGGCGCGTTCGCCATTCTCCTCACCATCAATGTCCCTTTAACGATCATTGTGATCTGTTTCTTGCTCATGATGGCGGCTTTTGCGTTCCATTTCAATAAAATAATGAATGTCGCTTTGAGAGCGAGCAAAGACAGAATCGGCGACATCAATGCGCAAGCGGAAGACTCGCTCGCAGGCATTCGCGTCGTTCAGTCGTTTGCAAACGAAGAGATCGAAACGCGGAAATTTGGAGTCGAAAACAATCGCTTCGTTGAAAGCATGAGAGCGGCGCATAGAAATGAAGCCTATTTTTACCATGGGATGATCGCGTTTACGCAATTGCTGACAGTAGTCGCTGTTGTTTGCGGAGGAGTCGGCATTCTGAGAGGCGATCTCGATCTGCCCAATCTATTGGCATATCTCCTCTACATCGGAATTCTCATTGAACCTATTCGCAGTGCGCTAAACATCCTGCGAGTTTACCAGGAGGGTAAGACTGGATTTGATCGTTTCATGGAGATGTTGGAAATTGAGCCTGAGTTTCATGACGCTCTAAATGCAGTTGACATGGGTGAGATTTTAGGAAATGTCGTATTCACAGAGGTCAGCTTCAAGTATGCCGAGGGCGGCGAATATGTCCTCGAGAACATCAGCCTTGACGTAAAAGTCGGTGAATTCGTGGCGTTGGTCGGGGCGTCAGGCGTTGGAAAAACGACGCTCTGTTCGCTTATCCCGCGCTTCTATGAAGTTAACGAGGGTCGAATTACACTCGATGGAAAGGACATACGAGAGATTAGTTTGCACTCGCTCCGAAAGAACATCGGCATTGTTCAGCAGGAGACCTATCTGTTCGCTGGGACTGTTGCGGAAAACATAGGTTATGGCAAAAGGAATGCGAGCAGAGACGAGATCATCGAGGCGGCGAAAAAAGCGAACGCCCACGATTTCATCAACGCGCTGCCAAATGGGTACGACTCGGATATCGGACAACGCGGCGTCAAACTATCCGGAGGGCAAAAGCAGCGTTTGAGCATCGCCCGCGTATTTTTAAAAGACCCGCGCATCCTGATTTTTGACGAGGCGACAAGCGCTTTGGATAATGAGAGCGAAAAAGCGGTTCAAGACTCTTTTGAGAAGCTGTCTGACAACCGGACTACTCTTGTGATCGCGCATCGGCTGTCAACCATTCGACACGCGGATCGAATCGTCGTCATGACGAAAAACGGAATCGACGAACAAGGAACGCACAACGAGTTGATTGCGAGGGGCGGGACTTATTCGAAATTATACGACATGCAGTTGAAGATTTGAAAGCGACGCATCCGGACGAATAGGCATACGGAAGCAGAGAAAGTTCAACCGAATGAGCCCTAAAGAACCTCTTCTCCGCGCTCCTCTGTCCTAATCCGAATCGCATCGTCCATAGGCAATACGAAGATTTTGCCGTCTCCCGTCTCTCCGGTACGAGCGTATCTCTCAATCGTGTCGACAATCAAGGCGGTCTCATCGTCTCTCGCCACGATCTCAATTTTGATCTTCATCGGGAGCGGGATGGCATAGTTCGCCCCCCGAAAATTCTCTCGATGCCCCTGCTGCCTTCCGCTTCCGCGCACATCGGAGACGGACAGTCCTGTGACGCCGATTTCTCCGAGCGCGATTTTGACTTCGTCGAGCTTCATAGGACGAATGATCGCTTCTATTTTTTTCATGAATTTCCTTGATTATAACGATGTAGCCTGCGAAGCGATGAAATGATCAGCAGGGCATAGTTGCGTTTCCACTGCTTTGCCTCCAACCACTGCAACTCAGACTTAATTGGCGCGAAATCGCCCTCTTCAAGCAGGGAACTCATGCTCCCCCTGATACTTCTCCGCTTTAACGTTTGCGCCTTGCCGTTTGAGGATCGCTTCCGCTACGCCGGATAGAACCGAGACGCCGCCCTGATCTCGACTGCTTGTTTGAATGTAGAAGCGTCTGCCCTTCGCAAGGGCGAGCGACGGAAGTGCAGCGGTGCGAAACGGAGCGGAAAGCAGGCAGAAGCCTGCGAAAGGGGTCGATTTTTGAAGAGAGCAAGAATAAGCGGCGGCGCTGGCATCCCCCTCGCCAAGAAGGAAGACGCGGTTCGGATCAATTGCTGAGTTCAATTGCAACTGCTGTTGAGCGGAGAGCGGCAAAGGTGAGATTGCAAGCAAACCGAAAGAATAAATTAATGAGCGAAATCGCATTTGTTTTCTTC
>JAYVOT010000035.1:0-10460 GCA_043757795.1 Chthonomonadaceae bacterium
GTCGAAAGCGCTTTCTGTCCTTGACCTCGAACATGACAATCTTGCGAGAGTGATGGATCTGGGACTTTTTGACGAGGAGAGTCTGGAAAAAGCGCAGTCGATCTCTGCGGAACTGCTGCTCTATTGGCGCGTTCGAGGCTATTATACGGAGGGGCGACTCCGTTTGAAAGGACTTTTAGAGTTGAAATCCGAGCGGACTCAGGCGCGCGCCGCCGCCCTGAATACCGCCTGCGCCCTTGCCTACCTTCAGGGGGATTATGAAGAGGCTCTTCTTTTAGGCGAGGAAGGGCTTTCAATCCAGCGCGAATTGAAAGATAAAAACGGCATCGGAGTCGCACTTGGGAACCTCGCCAACCTTCTCAACTATATGGGACGTTACGAGACGGCGAAAGTCATGAACGAAGAGGCGTTGATCCTCTTTCGAGAGTTAAACGCCGCTAGAAGCATCGCTAGAACCCTGAATGGGCTTGGAAATGTCATGGTTATGTTAGGTGAAGCAGAGCAGGCGGAAGAGAAGTATCGCGAAAGTCTTGCGCTTCGCCGCGAAATGCAAGACTCCCTCGGAGTCGGAGTTTCGCTTTCCAATCTCTGCGACATCGCCTTCCACGCCAACGACCTTGAAAAGGTTGAAGCCTTGAACGAAGAGAGCGAGCGCATCTATTCCGAATTAGAGGATAAGCGAGGATTGGCGGTTGTAAACGAGTGGAAAGGGATATTGGCGGAAAGCAGGGGAGATTTCGACCAGGCTCAGTATCGATACTCCGAAGCGCTCGACCTATATCGGGCTATAGGCGACAAGCGAGGTTACCTTCACTTCTTGGACTTATCAATGAAGCTGGCAATCAAACAGGGGTTTCACGAGCGCGGCGCCAAATTGTACGGTTCTCTGGAAGCTTTGAGGCAGGCGATCAAATACCCTACCCCGCCGCATGCGCAGTTGAAAATCGTCGAGTTGCGCCTTACTCTGCAGTCGGAATTATCGCCTGAGACATACTCTTCGCTCTATTCGGAAGGAATGTCTCTTGCGCTTGAGTCGGCATTGGAGTATGCAAAAACGAAAACAGATCCCTATGAGATTTCCGTTTCTTCCCAAGCGGAAGGAGGAGGATGACTTGCAAATCTTACAAGTGAATGAAGGTTCGAGCTTTGAACTTCTTGAAATCGATACTCCCGCACCGGGACAAGGCGAGATACTCCTCAGAGTCGAAGCGGTCACGACCTGCCCTCAATGGGATCTGCACCTCCGTCACAACGAACCGATGTTCGCCGGTCACCGCTTTCACTATCCCTATACTTCAGGACAGCCCGGACACGAGGCAACAGGAACAGTTGCGGCGCTCGGCGAGGGTGTTGCAACGTTTCATGTTGGAGAACGCGTAAGCGCATGGCGCGATCCCGGTCACAACAAGCTCGGTTGCTATGCGCAATTTGTCGTTCTGAAGGCGGAAAATGCGATTTCCGTTCCGCCGCATCTTCCGTATGAAGCCACCGCCTCGGTCGAACTTGCGATGTGCGTCGGCGCCTCTATTATTGCCCTCAAGGAAATGAACTGCCTCAAAGGCAAACGAGTCGGGGTGATGGGTTTAGGTCCTGCCGGACTGATCGCCGCTCAGATGGCGCGCGCTGAAGGAGCCGATGCCGTCATAGGATTCGACCTCTCCGAAAAGAGGAGGAACTACTCAAAAAAACTATTCACGGATGACGCTCTTGATCCATGCGCCAACCTGTCGACAACTCTCCCCTCGCGCCCTGCGAGCCTAGCCCTCGACACGATAATCGACTGCGTTGGGGCGAAAGCCTCCGTTGAGTGGGCGATGGATCATGCTGGTTCGACTGTCGCGCTCTTCGGAGTTCAGCGCGAGGATTACGTTTTTGCAGTACGACATTACACGCTCAACCTGATCGGGTATCCGGGGCACAGCCGCGCCGCCGCGGAGTACGCTGTCGATCTGATCTCCACAGGAAAACTGACTCTCGCCCCCCTTATTACGCACACGCTCCCCCTCTCGCGCTATTCGGAAGGCATCGACCTTCTCGAACGTCAGGAGGCGATCAAGGTCTGTTTTCTCCCCTGGGACGAATGAAGCCTGTAAAAAAAGAGCGCAAGAACTTGTTTCGATTTCTAGTTGAAGCGCCGCTCTATTACTTTTTCGAAATGAGGTTTTCGTTGGCGCAATTGATCTCTTTGGTTTCACTCGTCGTCCGAGATTACGACGAAGCGGTCAGATTTTTCACAGAGAAACTTAGATTTACGCTCAAGGAAGACACCTCTCTTTCAGATGGCAAAAGATGGGTGATCGTCTCGCCTTCCGGGTCGAGTGGAACTTCGCTACTTCTTGCAAAGGCATCCTCTTCGGCGCAAACAGATAGAATTGGCGATCAGACAGGTGGAAGAGTCGCCCTGTTTTTGCAGACGGACGATTTCTGGGGAGATTATCGAGAAATGCTTGCAAGCGGAGTTCAATTTTCAGAATCCCCAAGGGAGGAGCGGTACGGGACAGTCGTCGTGTTTTACGATCTATACGGGAACAAATGGGACCTGTTGCAACTTCATGGAACGGTCTAATAAAGATATATTTCACTCGTTAGCGCCTGCGCAACACGAGGAATTCCATTCCGCTGAATCGGGCAGTTGACCCGGCCACGAATGAACAATTCATCCCGCGATTTCTTACCCTCAAATGACGCCTTCCGTCCCTGATCGTTCGGCAAGAAGGAACTTTCGTCCTCATTGTAGAAATAAAAAACTCATCCGGTTTATTTTGTGTTCAGGGTTGAGCGATACTGAAAACAGGCTGAAGAACGATGCGTCTCCAGCCTGTTTCGGGTGAACGGCGGGCTATCGCTTTATCTGCCTGTGCGACTCGACTGCCGGCTTTTGCGGGGTTTGCGCCTTTTCATCGCAGAAGGCGATAAGGGGGTATCGAAGATGCGGTTTGTATAACAATATAGGGACTCTTGAGAATTGACAGAAGGAGAATGAGTGAAGTTTCTTGTCTTGAACCATGATTTTCATGATTGGCGAGTTGGCGTGTGGGAGTTGGCTGTTTACAGCCGAGTTTCAAGAACGCACCCTGCTCGCGCTAAACTTTCATAGAAGTCAGCAATCTTCTGCCCGAACAATCATGCCAATCATGAAAATCATGAAAATCATGGTTCAAAAAAGTTTCGCGTGAGCGTGCCCCCGGAATCCGGGTGTTGAAAACACCCGGACAACCGCCATCAAACTCCCGGTATGAATGAAATCCCCCCAAAGTTGGGGGCGGCGCTAAGCACCGGGGGTACGCTTCCGCAAGACTCCCAATTTCATCGTCTGAAAGACGTTCGCTTTTTCTGCCGGGTGTTTTCAACACCCGGCACAAACGCCAACATATCCACTTTTTCACCCCAACTTGTCAAATAACAACTCGCCCCCTCGAAACTTCCCGGATAATAGCCTTGAACAACCCGACGCATTGCACAAGGAGTCCCCGGCGCCCCCGTCGAATCTCCGTGTAAATGCCTGCCCACTATTCAAGGAGCGAGCGATGCCCAACACAAAATTGCCTTCCGGAAAGATCACGATGCTCTTCAGCGACATGGCGTGTTCCACAACCATCGCCCGAAAGCTGGGAAAAGAGCTATTCCAACAACAGATACTGAACCCACACGCAGCCCTCTGGGAAGAGATGATTGTGAAAAACAAAGGCTGCATTATGCAGTACACCGGGGACGGCTATCTGGCGGTTTTCGAAAATCCGCACAACGCGATTCAGGCGGCGGTCGATGTTCAGACCCGGCTGAAAACGCATCCTATCGCGGTGGAGAAGGACGGGTACAAGGCGAAGTGCGTCCTCAGGCTGGGGCTGCATCGCTCCCTGCACGATATGACTCCGAACCAGGAGGGAGGCTACGACGAAGCCTACGAGCAGATCGCCTACGCCCACCGGGTGATGGAGCCGGGTTGCGACGAGCAGATCCTCGTCTCCGAAACCCTCTGGGAAGACCTGAGCAAAGATGGCAAATACCCCTGGAAAGCCTGGGACAATCGATACCTCAAGAGCTTCACCGAACGACCGGAAACCCTGCACGAACTCCTCTGGGACGGCGGCTCGAAGGGCGAGCCGGGGACGCGCTGGACTCCCATCTGGTATGTGCGCGAGCTGAACTCCTACATCGACCGCCTGGAACCGATGAAGTTCATTCGAGACTGGATGAAGGAGTCGACCGCTGGCAAAAGTTCTACGCCTACTGGCATAAACAAGTCCCCCCTGCTCACGATCAGAGGCTTCGGAGGAATGGGCAAGACAAGGCTCGCCATCGAGACTGTCCTGCAGACCTGCTCGCTCTTTCCGGGAGGAACCGCCTTCGTTCGCCTCGACGTGATCGCCACGACCCCCAACCCTGAAGAGGCGACCGAGGAGATGATGACGCGCGCGGTCGCGACGGCATTGGAGGCGGAACCTACAGATTTCAAGACCGGCAAAGACCTCGTTCCCCTCCTGCAAGAGAGGACGAAGAAGGGTTGCCTCCTGCTTGTGCTGGACAACTGGGAAAGCGTCAAGAACCCGCAGACCCTGCAGTGGCTGGAGGAAATCCTCGTCGTCGGAAAGGTCTTCTGCCTCGTCACGAGCCGAACGGATGCGGGAATCGAGAACGTCGGCAAGACCTACGAAATCCCTTTCATGCAGATACCGGAGAGGCAGGATGAGAAGTTTGAAGACTATGAGAGCGGCAGACTATTCATCGAGCGAGCGCAACAACATCTCAAGGATTGGAAAGTGACCCCTGTCAATCGCCCCCGGCTGTTCGAAATCCTGAAGGGGCTGTTGGGGCATCCCCTAGGAATAGAACTCGTCGCCTCTCACGTTCAAGACAACCCGACCCTCGACGAGATACAAACCGGTTTGAGAGCGAGTCTCCTGAAAGAGCAGAAAACGAGGGAAGGAAGCAGCCGGTGGGATCATCCTCGCCACTACAGTCTGGAGGCTTCCCTGAACTGGTCGCTCGAACGACTGCCGGAGAAGGGGCGTCACGCCTTCCCCCGCGTCGGCGTCATCCCCTTCGACATCTCTTCCGACTGCGCGAAAGAGGTCTGCGAAATCGACCCCGACTGGCTCAAAGACTGGCGACGCCACTCTCTCCTGTTTCTGCTCCCGGACAGAACGATGAACCGCTACGACATGCTCCCCGTAGTGCGCGAATACTGCCTCGACCAACTGAAACTTGAAGCCGAAATCTACAGAGCGAGATACGAAGCCTGGTGTCTGGAACTAGCCAAAAAGTGGGAAGAGGATAACCTGGAAACCCTCATCGGCTTCTCGAACGACTTCAGACATTTGCTCGCGACCGCGGAACGGCTTATCCTCTCCCCTCCGACCTGGGAAATCGCAAACTCGCTGAATACGCTCGGGAACGCATTGTGGACTGTTAGTCTTGGAGACCGGAATGCCAACCTCCGCTCCTCAATTCGATGTTACGAAGCCGCTCTCAGAGTCAGAACTGAGCAGGCTTTCCCTCAGGACTGGGCAATAACGCAGAACAACTTGGGGCTTGCTTACCTCTTCCTTCCTTCTGGAAATCGAGCCGCCAACCTCCGCTCCGCCATTGCATGCTACGAAGCCGCCCTCAGAGTCTACACCGAGCATGCGTTCCCTCAAGAGTGGGCTGCGACTCAGAACAATCTCGGTCTTGCATATCGCAACCATCCCTCGGGAGACCGGGACGCCAACCACCGCTCAGCCATTTCCTTATTCGGAGCTGCCCTTAGAGTTTACACCAAGCATGCTTTCCCGCAAGACTGGGCAAAGACACAGAACAATCTTGGTAATGCTCATCAATCCCTTCCCTCGGGAGACCGGGACGCCAACCTCCGCTCCGCGATTGCCTGCTACGAAGCATCCCTCATGGTCACCACTGATGAGGTGTTCCCGCAATACTGGGCGGCGATACAGAATAATCTGGGAGAAGCCTTTCGTAACCTCACCTTAGGAGATTGGGAAGCAAACCTCCGCTCTGCTATTCGGTGCTACGAAGCGGCACTAACGGTCAGAACCGAGCAGGCGTTCCCGCAGGACTGGGCGATTACGCAGAACAACCTGGGTCTTGCTTACCTCTTCCTTCCTTCTGGAAATCGAGCCGCTAACTTACGCTCTGCGATTGCCTTGTTCGAAGCTGCCCTTAGGGTCTATACCGAGAAGGAGTTCCCTCAGGACTGGGCTACTACGCAGAACAACCTTGGGATTGCCTACGCCAATTTTCGCTCCAGAGACCAAGAATCAAACCTCCGCTCCGCAATTGTCTGCTTCGAAGCCGCTCTCAGGGTCAGAACCGAACAGACGTTCCCTCAGGACTGGGCAATGACGCAGAACAACCTGGGGAATGCCTACTCCGACTTTCCCTCGGGAGACCGGGACGCCAACCTCCTCTCCGCTATTCGATGCTACGAAGCCGCTCTCAGGGTCGCCACCGAGCAGACTTTCCCGCAGGACTGGGCAAGGACTCAGAACAACTTGGGGAGTGCCTACCAATTTCTTCACTCGGGAGACTGGGATGCCAACCTCCGCTCCGCTATTCTATGCTACGAAGCTGCTCTCAGGGTCTACACCGAGCAGGCGTTCCCGCAGGACTGGGCGATGACGCAACAGAACATTGCAGTGGCTTATGTCGAGATGAATGAGATGGAAAGGGCGAAAGAGGCGGTGAAGAAGGCGATTCGCGGGTATCGGAGTTGCGGGGTGTTGTTTCGAGTTGAACCTCTTGAGAGTTGGCTGAAGGCGAATGAGTGAAGCTGCTTGTCTAGAATCATGATTTACATGATTGGCATGATTTTCATGATTGGTTTGTTGGCAGGCGGTGGTGAGCAGGATTCTGCAAAGTTATGACTGCGAATCTCTGAATACTTTGCAGGCGAGTAAACTTTTATTTTCGCCAACAAGCTTCTGGCTGAGAATCATGTTAATCATGCTCATCATGCAAATCATGGTTCAAACAAGTGATTGTAGGAGGGCGGAAGTTGACTACCTCCCAGGCGCTGAGACGCCGACCCTCCTTGAAAAGGAGGGTTGTGTGCACTAGCCGCAAGTCTTCTGGATGGAGTGCATTGACTCCCCCTCCTTCCCAAGGAGGGGGTTGGGGGGAGGTTTCAAAGGATTCCCTTCCGCTTCTGTAGAATTCAGCAGTATCCAGAACCCGGCTATTGCCCCACGCATTCGGAGGAAACCATGTTTTGCAAACGCGCCCGACTCTCTGTTTTGATCGCCCTGATTTTAATGTTCGCGACGGGAGGGAAGATCGCGTTTGCGGATGACGGGATATTTCCGCTTGCCCCGGCGGCGAAAGCCTTCATCGATTTCGATGGCAAGGGGTTTATCATTCATGGCAAGCGGGAGTTCATCGCTTCCGGGACGTTGCACTACCCCCGTGTCCCGAGGGCGCTCTGGCGAGACCGGCTACTCAAGATCAAGCGGGCAGGTTTCAACTGCATCGAGACCTACGCCTTCTGGAACTATCACGAACCTCAAGAGGGGAAATGGGATTTCAGCGGGGAGAAGGATTTCGGGGCGTTTCTGGCGCTGATACACGAGTTGGGGATGCACTCCATCGTGAGATTGGGACCCTATGTCTGTGCGGAGTGGGATAGCGGCGGCTTCCCGGTCTGGCTGAAATTCAAACCCGGCGTGAGGGTTCGCGAAGATAACCCGCAGTACCTCGCTTATGTAGATAAATGGCTCGACAAGATAACTCCGATCATCGCGAAAAATCAGATACATCGCGGCGGCTCCGTCATTATGGTGCAGTTGGAAAACGAACATCCGCAAGGTTGGGGGAAGGAGACGCCGAACGGCTATTTCAAGCATCTTCAGGCGAAGGCGCTCGCGCTCGGCATCGAGGTTCCCTACTTTTTCAGCGGACTGCATCACGGCAGCGACCCGGCGAGCGGCAAGCCCTGGGACAGCAAAGGGCGCACGAACCCCTGGTTCTCCACCGAATTCTGGCCCGGTTGGTACGACCTCTACGGCAATCTGGATGACTCGAGATACTGGGGTTTTGTGCAGGGGTTCTGGCGCGTGCTCAGTCATGGCGGAAACGGCGTAAACTTCTACATGCTCCAAGGCGGCACGAATTTCGAGGCCTGGAACAACGACGAAACCGCCGCGAACTACGACTACGCGGCGGCGGCCGGGCAGGCGGGCCGACCTCCGGCGCATGTACTTCTCTTACAGCGGAAAGCTGCGGTATCCAGGGTGGCTTGTTCGATTTTTCGGGAACTGAAAATGCCCGGCGTGTAGGCGTACACCAAAATTGCCAGGTGCATTTTGGGATGGTAAGGCATTCCGCCTCGATTTCCGTACTGTTTTTCGAGTTCGGAAAACAGGTTGCTGATATTTGTCAGGAAATTGGGGAAAAATTATAGTTGGAATTCAGATAGTTAAACGCGACCATCCTCACGCGATGCCGATTTCTTCATATGTTTTATCGTCCATATTCAGTTTTACGTATCACAATTTCAATAATTTTATCAAGAATTGTTTAACAATAAACGCAACATAAATTACGATTTTTCAGGTAGCTCAAATTCTCGTACAGAGTCTGGTTCTATGCGAATTCAGCCTGAGATGGCGCTATAATATGACGTGGCAACTTCTGCGTACAATTTCAGATTCAAAGGGGCTTTTGTTCGATTGTTGGAGGAGAACGACGCGCCGTTGTTCGCCGAGCTTTGCTCCAAGTTGCCGAACAGAATGCTGACGCCTCGTCTCAATGTGGAAGTCCACGGATTTCAAGGCAAATTGACGAAAACCTGGGGAGCTTTTGAGGACGACGGAGACGCCCTCTTTGGAATTCTCATGCACTACGGCAACACGATGGTGGCAGTCGATGCGGACGGAACCTGCGCCGAACTCTTCGCTCCAATCATTGATCAAGCGAAAGGCATAGCCGGAATTCGTGGAACGAGAGAGATTATCGTCGGAATTCAAGGACTGCTCAATCGCCTGACTCCCACAGACTGGCAAGAAAGCTATTTCATGCGTCTGCCTCTTAGAGCCAATTTGAGCGAGGTTTCAAAAGGTCTTGCAAGGCGTGCAACGATGAACGATCTGGAACCCCTTGCGGCGCTCTACGGAGCGGCAGGCGCGATGTATCGCCCTCATTCCAATGTTCGAGCCAAGTTGGAGTTGTCGCGAGTTTTTGTCGCGGACGACACCGAGATTAAAGCCGGCAAACCGAGAATTCTCTCCTGCGCCCTGCTGAACGTGGAGGGAAGCGACGCTGCTTTGATCGGAGGCGTCTATACGTTGCCCTTTGCACGAGGAAGAGGTCTGGCGTCATCTTGCACCTCCGCCCTTTGCGAAGAGCTTTTGCGAGAAAACAAGCTTCCGGTTCTGTTTTATGAGAACCCGATCGCAGGGCGCGTCTATCGTTCATTAGGGTTTGAAGAGATCGGGAGATGGGCTGTAATCTACGTCTCTCCGCCGGAAGGTTGAATAATTGTCTCAAAGCAAAACGACTCTTCTTCTCATTACATTTTCGCTTCTGTTCCAATTGCTGTTCCACTCCCCTGTAAAGGCGCAGTCCATACTTGCTCCCCCTGCGCCCAAAAAATTCCTTCCCGATACCAAACGACTTGCAAAAGAAACATTTTCGGTTCTCCAAACAGAGAATCCATACTCGATAGACCCTGCAACCGGAATAGTTCACTCCGGGAGATTGCAAGGAGGTCTTCCATTGGGCGGCATCGGGGCAGGTAGCTTTCAATACATGACGGACGGATCTTTTTCACGCGCTATGCTAAGTGGGAATTACGATCTCCCGACAGGCGACCTGCCCGGTTGCTTCGCGGCAGTTCGGACTCGATCAGGCGATAGAGTTCAAGCTAAAGTCCTCGCTTTGAAGAGCGAATACGGACTTCCCGTCGTCACGAAACTCGATTTTGACGGACTTTATCCTCAGGCGAATCTCTCCTTCCCGGAAAACGATCTCCCAATATCCGTCCACCTAAAAGGCTTCTCCCCGATTATTCCGCATGATCTTAAAAACTCCTGTTACCCTGCCGCAGCTTTTATCTTCCGCTTGGAAAATTTAACCAAACTTCCAGTTGAAGCGAGCGTTGCGCTCTCCTGGGAAAATCTCCTGGGAATGGGTAGTTCTCGCGGGCGTCCGTTTCGCAATCGTACTGGCAACGTCGTATCGACATTCCCCGATAGCGAAGGGATTTTCGCAATAAAAATGGGAGGGCCTGCCTCGCTCGATCCCTTTGGAATGGAGTTTCAGCAAGAGAACGCTACGGGCGATCTCTGCCTTATGGCAGCCCCGGAACAGCCTCAAGCGATCATAACGACCGCAAGTTGGAACGCGCTCGATGCTAAGCCTGAGTGGTGGGAACTTTTCTCTAAGGAAGGCACGGTTGCCGGAACTATTCCGGAAGGCGTACAAAACCGAATCCATCCTGCAGGCGTCATCTCTGTAAAGATAAAGTT
>JAYVOT010000036.1:0-10443 GCA_043757795.1 Chthonomonadaceae bacterium
GAACGATTTTTACCCATTCGGGCATTTTTTGCCTCCTCGATGTAATGCGAGAGTACATCTGCTGAAAAAGTTTGAGTATAAAAGGACAGACAGTAATGAGTTCATTCTGGAAGGAGATGATTCCTCTTTCGTCCCCGAAAGAGTTATTTACCGCAGCCTGGCACACTTTCGTAGTCTATCTCTTCCTAGTCGTGATGTTCAGACTGCTTGGGAGACGTCAGCTCGGGCAGGTAAACGTCATTGATCTGGTGATTATAATTTTGATGGGAAGCACCGTTCAGACAGCGATGGTTGCAGGAAATACCCACCTTGACGCAGGACTTCTGGGCGTGGCGATACTCTTCCTTTCAAATCGAGCGATCGCTTTCGCTTCGCGTCGCTCGTATCGCTTTCGCAATCTACTGTGCGGCGGTCCAATTCTACTTGTACAGGACGGCATAATCCACGAGGAGCATCTCAAACGCTCCGGTTTAACGCACGAGGATGTTCTGCAGGCGATACGCGAGCGGGAAAGATCCAGCTTTGAGGAAGTTCGCTTTGCTGTCCTCGAAGTTGATGGCCAAATCACGGTCGTCCCGAAAAGCGCATGACGAAAGCGCTGAGTAGAGTGCGATTTGTGTCTTATCCGCCAAATGCAACGCTCCATAGCTAATCGTCACGACGGGCAGAACTTTTTCGCTATAACGCCTTCGGCGGGAAGCCCTTCGGGCGATAATCTAACTCGCAACTTTGAGAATCGTCCCATTGGGCAGAGCCGCTTTGCAAATGCGCTATCGGCGGAAGCGTTTTTTGAACATATAGATTGGTTTAAGAGACCCCGGAATCTCGCGTCCGCAGGAGGCACATTTTTTTGCACAGTGTTTTCAACACTTGGACATTTCGTCCTACCCAGTGCGTAACGTGAGTTAGTGAAAAATCTAAAGCCTTGCCAGTTGAGTTAAGTTTTCGTGTTCTGGAACAAGACTATAAATAACCTCGCGAAGCGGCTTCGCCGAATGCGATCCGGGTACTGAAAGCGTCCGACTAAACAATTGGCATCCTCAGGAGGCGGGATCTCTGAAGTCAGGAGTCCAACTTTGGGGCGCAAGCCCATGTCATTTCGAATAGGCTTTGGACGGAACGCTATTGAGTCGGGCAATTTATTGCCCGGCTTTTTCGTGTCGGATATATCGCCGTTTAAAGGCGCTTACTTTAGTAATGCAAGAGTGAAGAATGCAATCGCTTTCGAAAAAGGAGCAAAACTATCGAAACTAATTCGAGTTTCGCCTTGACAACAGTGACGTTATAGGGGTATCTTACCTATACATTACTTAATTGACTATATTAGTCAGGTTTATTCTGCGTTAGGCGAGGTTTTCTTGATGAACTCCAGGCTGTTCAAACGACAATCAATCTCAATCTCTACCATGCTTGTTCTTGGACTGGCAATGATTTCAGTTGCGGGATGCGGCGGCAAAAGCGACCAAAGCACTACTTCAATAGGAGCTTCCAATCAACCTCTGATCTTGCATCTCGCTTTCTTTCCCAATGTAACGCACGCAACGGCGCTCGTGGGAACAGGAAACGGCGCGTTCGCCAAATCTATCGGCAACGGCATCCAAATCGAAGAGCAAATCTATTCCGCCGGACCTTCCGAGATCGAGGCGCTCTTCGCAGGACAGGTCGACATTGGATATATTGGACCCGGGCCTGCTGTGAACGGTTTTTTGAAATCAAAAGGGAAGTCCCTGAGAATCATCGCGGGAGCGTCGTCCGGCGGAACCGCACTGGTGGTAAGAAGCGATTCAGGCATTTCGGATATCAAAGGCTTATCGGGCAAGCGGGTTGCAGTTCCTCAAACCGGAGGAACTCAGGACATTTCCTTGCGCCATGCCATGCAACTCGCCAATCTCGCTTCCACGGATAAGGGCGGAACGGTGACCGTCATTCCGGCCGCCCCTGCGGATGCATTAACGCTCTTTGTGAAGAAAGAGATGGACGCAGCGTGGATGGCGGAACCCTGGGCGTCTCGCCTGGTGAAAGAGGGCGGCGGAAAAATGCTCCAGGACGAGCGAGAGCTTTGGCCGGACAAAAAATTCGCAACTACGGTCGTAATTGTCAGGACTCAGTTTTTGCAGGAGCATGCCGAAGTCGTGGAAAAGTTTTTGGAAGCCCACATCAAGACTGTGGATTGGATTTCGCAACACCGGAGCGAAGCGGAAACTCTGATTGGGGTACGTCTCAAGAAGCTCACCGGCAAATCCTTGCCGCCTGATATCTTGAAGACTTCTCTGGATCGAATGGACGTCACCTACGATCCTCTCAAAGAAACTGTGCTCACCTTTGCGGATTGGTCTAAATCGCTTGGCTACCTTAGAGAAGATCGCACTGCTCTCGGCGAGCTGTTCGACTTAAAGCCGTTGAAGGCGGTACTCAAAAGAGAACAAAAATCTTCGATCCCTTAGACTTGGAGGCCGACTTGAGTTCTGCTCTGCTATCTCCAGACAAAGCGCCGTCGCTGACCGACGCCGATACGAAACTTGCGCCTTCCAACATGAACGCGAAAATTCGCCTGGAACATATTTCGAAGACTTTCACCTCTCGAGAAGGAAACGCGGCAGTCCTGAGCGACGTTTCGCTTACGATCAATCCCGGGGAGTTCGTTTGCCTCGTAGGACCTTCCGGATGCGGCAAAAGCACGCTTCTGAATATCATCGCGGGCTTGTTGAAGCAGGACGCCGGGAGCGCGCGCATGGATGGATCAGACATTATAGGAGCGGGACCGGAACGAGCGGTTATCTTTCAGGAGGCGGGACTTTTCCCCTGGTTGACAGCGGTTCAAAACGTCGATTTCGCGCTGAACCGGGTGAAGAACAAGAAACAGCGACGGGAACTTGCCAGACAACATCTTCAAACGGTGCAACTGAGCCGCTTTTCAGACCTATACCCTCATGAACTGTCAGGAGGAATGAAGCAGAGGGTAGCGATCGCCCGGGCGCTGGCTTTGGAACCGGACGTACTTTTGATGGACGAGCCGTTTGCCGCTCTGGATGCCCAGACTCGAAATCTTCTGATTGATGAGATCCAACGAATCTGGCTGGAAACGAAAAAAACGGTCGTGTTTGTCACGCATAATGTTATGGAAGCTGTGACTCTGGCAGACAGAGTGATTTGCATGGGGGCGCGTCCGGGTTGCATTAAAGAAGAACTTTTGATTGATCTGCCGCGCCCTCGCGTCCTGGAATCTCCTGAGACAGCGAGGTTCGCGCAGATCATCATGAAGAGCCTTCAAGATGAGATTTTGAAAACGGTTCAGGAGGAGAGCGACCATGCAGAAACGGATCGGACTCGCGGCAACAAAAGCAGCCCCCATCGCCTTGTTCGTCTTTTTGATCGCAGTGTGGGAGACAGGTTTCAGGCTTAGCTGGTGGAACGCCTATCTTTTTCCTGGTCCATCCGAAGTATTGAGTTCGCTGATCGCAGGATTTCGAGACGGCTCTCTGATTCTGGCAACGAAAATCAGCTTCTTTCGATTGGCGGTCGCGTTTAGCGTCGCGCTAGTCCTCGGAACGGTTTTGGGACTTTTCATCGGGATGGTTCCCATGGCGCGCAGAACGCTCGGTCCGGTTGCGCTAGGCTTGCAGACCCTTCCTTCAATTTGCTGGCTGCCCCTTGCAGTCATCTGGTTCGGATTAAGCGAAAGGGCTATACTTTTTGTGACGCTGATGGGCGCGTTGCTCGCCATCACGATTGCAGTGAGCGACGGCATACGCAATATCCCGCCGCTCTATCTTCGAGCTGCGAGCATGATGGGAGCAAGGGGAATTCGCCTCTATCGAGAGGTAGTGTTGCCCGCAGCATTCCCTGCCATTATCAGCGGAGCGAAACAGGGTTGGGCGTTCGCCTGGCGGTCTCTCATGGCGGGCGAACTGCTTTCAGTCTCCACGGGAGCTTTGGGATTGGGGCAGACTCTCATGAGGGGGCGCGACCTGAACGACATGAGTCAAGTATTGGCGGTTATGGCGCTTCTGATCGGGATTGGAATCGTCACGGACCAACTGTTATTCGCTCGATTAGAAAGGATGGTGCAACGTCGCTGGGGGTTGGCTTCCAGCTAACTGTAAAGGAGATAGTCCAGTTCGGGCAAGCCGGAAACCTCATCTCCGGGACTCCTTCTACCTGGCTTTCGTATTAGGCTTGCCAGGAAAGAGGGGGAGAATTCCAGGGCAAGAGCATTTCGCGACAGTCACCCTTCTCTAGCGATAGAGAGTATTTTTTTTCTTCGATACTTGACTAATTTGATAAAATTAGTCGCAATTGAACGTCATCGCATTGACGTTTTATAGAGAAAGGAACCAAATGGAAACTCGATTGAGAGCTGGAAACAAATCCAATTCCGCCTTCACGCTCATCGAATTGCTCGTAGTTATCGCCATTATTGCTATATTGGCGGCGATTCTATTTCCCGTTTTCGCTCAGGCAAGAGAGAAAGCGCGGCAGACTTCATGCCTCTCCAACACGCGCCAACTTGGAACCGCTTATGTCATGTATTTGCAAGATTACGACGAAAATTTCCCGCCTCATGTCACTGAGCGAACAGCCCCTCCCGGCACTCCCGACACGTTGGATGCGAGAGCGCCTTATACTTACAAGACGAAGCTGGAGCCTTACATCAAGAACAAACAACTGTTCAAGTGCCCTACAGCCCCGCAGTGGCCTGCTCCTGGCCCTGGTCAGTGGTACACGACGGACTATGGAAACAATCACAATGAGTCGAACTTAGTCGGCGCGAGTCAGAGACAGTGGTACATCGATAATCCGGACTTCGGTTACAACGATACGACGCCGCTTGCCAGCGTCTCGTTCCCGGCGCAGTTCATCGTATTAGGCGAAGCGGGAAGAGCGAGCGGTCTGCCTTCTCGCGGTGGAATGTATCCTCAACCGTGGGCGTTCAACGATGCAAATCTGCCGGACAACAAGCAACAGTCCAGATTTCTGCCGCGACATGCTGGCGGCGGCAACCTGAACTACGCCGACGGACATGCAAAATGGACCAAGCCGGAAAGGACCTGGCGCTCGTATGCGGATAATGACTGGCGTCGCAACCCGCAACCCTGACGCTGTCTAGCTTGAGTCTTCAGACAGGAGGAGAGGATTTTACAAGATGAACTGCGAAGCTCTGCGATGAGAAGTCAATAGAACGCTTCCAGTCCGGCTGTATTACCTTGTTGATTCTCTCCATCCAGTCCAAGTACGTTGTGCATTTAGATCTTTAAAATGAATATCAGGCTAAGAAGTCAATAGGGTCTGCGTCTTAACGCCAGAGGAGAAAAAAGGCATCGCAACCCGAAGGCAAGCTTCGCGCAATTTCGTCTCACTTCTCGTATTGAATGTCGTCCAGATAAAACGCGAACGGGTTTCCGTTTGCGGCTCCCGACCAGCCGAAACCGCTCTTGATTCGAGACAGGTCTTTGCCTTTCAGATCGATAGCGTACTGTTTCCACTCTTTCGTGAGCGAGACGGCTTCCAGTTTCACGATCGCAGTGTCGAAGAAGGGCTTGTCTTTCCCCAGCGTTCCGCATAGAAAACCTATCATCTCGCCGCCCTTCTCGCCTCTCGCCCAGAAAGTAAGTTTCGTAGCGCCGGTCAGGTTCATGCCGCCGGGAGCGTCGCCCCAATCGTTCGCCGGATTCTGCCAGATCACGCCGCCCCATTCGCTTTTGGAAGCGTATTGCGCTTTCATGCAAGTTTTTCCGGAATGAGGGTTATCCGTGCAGTTCTCATCCATTTTGATCGCTTGCGCGTTTCCCATATACCCGGAAGGAGTAAAAGGCAGGCTCGCTGCGTGACCGCCTTCGCTGAAGACGACGAGCGGTAGTTTCGCAGTCGCGCCTTTCGCGACGGCAGGGGCATCGCCGCCTTGAACTTGCAGCAAAACATTTGCGACCGCCGCTCCGCCGTGAGTGTCATGCACATAAGCGAACAAACGGTAGATCCCATCCTGCTTAGGCATCCTGACTTCTGCGTGTTTGGAGTCGGCAGAGAGGACAGCATCCGGAAAAATCGGTAAGCCGCCTTCCTTCGTCCTCACGACTTTCGGGCTTTTTTCGTCGTTCTGCAAGACCCAATCGACTTTCAGAGCGCCGGATTTTGAAGGTTGGAGATCGAGATCGACTCGTACGATCGCACCCGGTTTCACTTGATCATTGCCTACTATCTTGAGCGATTTCAAAGTCGGGCAGGGAAACTCCGGCGGACTTCCCGTCCACAACTCCTGCATCGCATCCACGACTCCTAAACGAGAGCCATCGTGCAACAACATTCCGAACCAGGTTGGCGAAGTCTCCTGCTTGTCTCCCCATACGAAAGCGTAACTTCCGAGACAGAGCGGCTTGTCTCGAATCGCTCCTTCATAGGCTTTGCGATAAAAAACGGTCTTCGCGGAGCTGGTCGCTTCAGCAACGCCTCCCCAATCGTTTTTCGCCAGCTCCCACTCGCCCTGAGGTCCGAATTCCGTCACGATGTAGGGCTTGGTTCCGCCGGCTTTTTTGTATCTTTCCGGAATAGTAGCGGCTCCGCCGTAGCTGTTGATTCCTATCACGTCGATAGCGGGGCAGAGGCGATGCAAATTCTTGACCTTGTCTCCGCCTATCTCCGCAAGAACGGTCATTGTCGGATGATTGGAGTCGAGGCTCTTGACCAACGAAGCGAGGTTGTTGATTGCAGACCAGATAGCGGCGCTTTTGCCTTCGCCGTCTTCCATCTCGTTCCCTAATGCCCACATCAGAAGAGCGGGATGATTGCGATATTTCAGAACCGCTTTTCGGACGTTTTCGTACTGCTCTGAGACCTGATCGGCGTTGTCGTAGCTGAATCCGTGCTCTTTATGTCCCAGCCAAACCCCGATTGTCACTGTCAATCCCAGCTTCTGCGCCTGATCCAACAGCGGCTCAAGATTGTCCGCTCCCCACGTGCGAATAGAGTTTCCGCCGGAATCTTTGAGCAGTTTGAGGTGATCGCCGCCGCCCGCCCCCTTGACGAAGTAGGGATTGCCGTCTCGTATCAGTCGATACTCGCCGTTCTTTTCTAAAATTGAGACTTTGGACGGTTCTTCGGCTTGCGAACGGGTAGAGAGGCGCATTAGCGCGAGCATGAGAAGAGCCAAAACGATTTTTCGCCAGACGGGGAAGGATTTGTTGTTTGAGCGATGATAAAACATGATTGAATGATCCTTGACGATCTCATCTTTGGGGAGGAAATACGTCGTTTGAAATTTTTTTCTAAGGCATGCCCTCAGGCGACAACGTCGGCTGACAACTTTGGGGGAGCGCGTCTAGGAGTAGTTTTTTGCCGAAATTACCTATCGTGGCTGAAAATCGCAACAATTTTCCGGTGCGAAGTTATTCTTCCTCTCAGAATTGGGGGCGGAGTAGAGCGCTGGGACACGGTCATAACGGAATTGGGGGCGGTATGGATCACCGAGGGCTAAATCTCAACGCACCTACTCTCTACTCCTCCTCAGCACGTGGGTGAGCCTTGTCGTAGACTTCTCGCATGCGCTCCGTAGTGACGTGCGTGTAGACCTGAGTCGTGACGAGGTGGGCGTGCCCTAAAAGCTCTTGAACCGCCCGCAAATCCGCGCCATTGTCCAACAGGTGGGTTGCAAAAGAGTGTCGTAAGGTGTGGGGCGTCGTTTTGAAGCGTTCTGAGGCGAGGCTGAAATATTTATCGAAAGTGCGTCGAATGCCGCGATCCGAGAGTCTTTTTCCGAATTTGTTCAAGAAGACTCCTCGATCGGGCGCCCCGGCATTGCGGGAAGCCAACTCCGGTCTGCCGTGCGATAGATAAGTCTTGACCGCTTCGATAGCGGCTTGACCGAGGTAGGCTATGCGCTCCCGGTCGCCCTTTCCATGCCGAATTCTCATCTCTTCCTGATCCATCATCAAGTCTGAAACATCGAGGTCATGCGCTTCTCCCGCCCGAATCCCGGAGGCGTATAGCAACTCCATCAGGGCGCGATCTCGCAATCCATCGGGCGTGTTCACATCGGGCGCCTCCAAAAGCGCCTCCACTTCTCGCTGTCGTAGAAATTTTGGGAGTCGCTCCTCTTGTTTAATGGCAAGTACGCCAATAGTGGGATCGCCTTCAATGTACGCCTGTTTTTTAGCCCACCGGCAGAAGGCTCTTAGCGAAGCCAGTTTCCTCGCGATGGAAGCGCGTTTGTACTCTTCTTTTTGCAATCCTGCGAAGAAGGCGCGGACGTGCCTGCGTTGCACGCTTTGCAAAACGCCGTTCAGTTCGGAGTTCTCCTCCGCAAAGGAGAGAAACTGTTCAAGATCAGCGCGATAGGCGCGAATAGTGTGTTGAGAAGCGTTCTTACCGAGCTTCAAAAACTGCAAAAACCCGGTCAGGGCGTCGTTGAGAGCAGGACTCAGGACGGCGTCCGGCAAAGGAAGCGCCTCCTGCACAGGTTCAAATGAAGGCGGTACTTTTTTCATCATGTAGTCATTACGAAAAACGGCGAAATACAGGGAGATAGAACCGCGAAATACGCGAAAAAAAAGATACAAAGAAATACGAAATGCAATTTAACTACGTGAAGGAAAAAGAACATTGGGAAAGGATGGTAACTACTCAGCATCCCTACTCGCAAAGCAAGTTCACTCCGAAAGTAACAGGTGCATCGAATATAGACATATGTCCATTTTTTCCAAGTGTTACTTGGAAGCTTTGTATTTGCATTATTTTCGCGTATTTCGCGTATTTCGCAGTTAGCCTTCCCCGCATTTTTACGACTTCTTCAAGTCTTTTGCGCCGACGAGCAGAGAATAGCGGAGTTTGAAATCTTTTTCTTTTTCAGTCAACCGGTTTCTCCCTTCATCAGAAAGGCTGTCCAGCCATTTTTTCATCTCCGCATCCTGCATCTCCCGGTGTCGTTGAGAAACCTCTGCGGGCAGGCTATCTTGATCAACCTCTACCGCCACTTCGTCTGTGGGGTAGACCTTTGAGACCTTGCCGGTCAAGCCTCGGTAAAAATCGTAAAAAAGTTGGGACTTCGCGTCCTCCGCAGTCGCTTCACGGTCTGCAAATGTCACAAGATCGCCCTCTTTGATGCTAGTCGCCATGTAAGTCAAACTCCTTTTGTCGCAATCCGAGTGATCGCATACGCCTGCCGATCACTCCGGAACGCCTAATTCACGTAAATATTTGTCTTGTATTATACCTGTTTTTCAGGCTTCAAGCAGAGTCATCGCCAGAACTTCCGTCATAAGCGTAACGTTCACATTGGCATCAAGGCGGCGGCGAGCGAGCAAGAGCGCGTCCAGGCAACGCATCCACCTTCCCAACGGACTCGACATCGCCAATCGCTTAAAGGTAGGCAGGCGGTCTCGATTGACCACGCCTCTCTCATTCTCCGCTCTCAACGCCAACAAATCTCGGTAAAAAGTTACAAGAAGATCGAAGACGGCAGCGTACTGTTTTCGTGCCACCTTCTCTTTTACTCCGCCTTCGCTCTCCGTTTCGGAAGTCTCCTCCCCTGCGAGCGCTTTCGTGGCGGCGGCGATTTTTCGGAGGCCTTCTGCGATACGAAGTGCGCGCACCATTGGCGCGTTCGGAATCCCCTCAGCGAAGTCCAGGATCCGATCAATCTCTTCCTTTACAACCGGATTCAGGGCGAAGGTCATCGCCTGTCCGATTCTTCCTTCCGCGTAGGCGGATAGCAAGAGGGCGCGTTCCCGGTCGATGCCTGTTATTTGAGCCACGTAGTCCGCCAACTCCTCGACGGGCAAAGCGCGAAGGCGCACCATCTGACTTCGGGAGACTATGGTGGGCAGCACGCGCGAAGAGCTTGGCGCAAGCAAGACGAAAACGACGTAGGGAGGAGGCTCTTCCAGGACTTTGAGGAGACTGTTGGCGGCAGATTCGTTGAGGGTCTCCGCCTTCTCGATTAGGAAGATACGGCGCTTTCCAATACTGGGCGCATAGTGCATCGTTTTAGAGAGGACGCCCGGCGGCTTGCCGTCTCGATCCCAAAACTGCCAGATCTGCATCTGCTCTCCGGCAGGGCGCACCGTGACGATCTCAGGATGAGTTCCGCTCTCCGCCCGTCGGCAAGAGTCGCAGACGCCGCAGGAATCGAAAGGCTTCTCGACAGGGTTCAGGCAGGTTGCCGCCTGTGCGAACGCCTGCCCCAAACTCAATTTGCCGACGCCCGCCGTCCCGACAAAAAGATAGGCTCCCGGCAGTCTTCCGCCTTCTAGCGCGCGTCGTAAAACCCCGATCGCAGGTTCTTGTCCGAATAGGGAGGATAGTTTCGCCATGATGTGCTATTATACTACAGTTCTCTGTAGTTTTTTCCTTGCTCCGTCTGAAACAGGAGGTCCGTTTCGAGATGAAAAAACCGTTGCGCTGGGCGAAAACCCTTCTCTGGTTGCACCTGCTTGTCTGCGTCGTCTGGCTCTC
>JAYVOT010000037.1:0-2815 GCA_043757795.1 Chthonomonadaceae bacterium
CGCTATCGGGCAGGATGTTTTCGGCAAAAAAAACGGTTACGCCTGGTTCTATGCAGAACTGCCCTCAGAACCGAAGAACCGCAG
Source organism: Chthonomonadaceae bacterium (assembly GCA_043757795.1). GTDB lineage: Bacteria > Armatimonadota > Chthonomonadetes > Chthonomonadales > Chthonomonadaceae > JAYVOT01. The sequence continues at coordinate 85 of JAYVOT010000037.1, forward strand.
GCGTCTCTCTTTTCAAAGCGTTGACGACAACTGCGTGGTCTACGTGAACGGGAAACGCCTTCTGGAACACAAAGGCTGGAGCGATCCCTTCAGCGTTAAACTCGACGATGTTTGGAACGAGAAGGGCAAGAACTATGCGCTCATTCTGGTTCAAAACACGGATGGTCCCGGCGGCGTAACCGGAGAGGTCACTCTCACGGCTAACTCTGCGATTGACGGAACGCCTGTAAACGGCTGGCGAATGCGCGGCGGGCTGAGCGAGGCGAGGAACGAACGCGAATGGAGGCTTTTTGATGATGTTAAAGGCGCGGGAACGCCTGCCTTCTACCGAGCGAACTTTCAAGCGTCTCCCCCGCCCTTATTCGGACCAAGGTTGATCTATCGTCTCGTAACGACAGGGTTATCGAGAGGCTATGCAACCTTGAACGGACACAATCTAGGCCATTACCCGGACAAAGCCCCGTCCGGAGGAATCTGGTTGCCGGAATGTTGGTTGAATGAGGGAAAGAATACGATCGTCATTTTTGATATGGATGGCGCGCCGACGAATCGCGCTACAGTGCAAATTGAGACGGAAGTTTCTAGAAATACATTGGAGGTGATTTCGGATTAATTCTGCAACTTCGAGGCGGAGTGGGGTTTTAACGAGACGTAGGCAATTCTACAAAAAATTTAGCGAAGCTCTCGAGGGGCGGAGGAGTTGCGGTCGGAGGCGGAAATACGCCATTCTTTTGCGAGTTTATCATTGAAATATACTCGAAGAGTTACTTCTTTGCCTGCCCCCTCAAACTGTATGGGAATCCGCTCGCCTTCAGAGAAATTCGCTTCTAAGACGGTAGGTTGCAGACCTCTTGAGTCGAGGCAAGTTACTTTCACCAATCTGGATTTCTGATCGTCTTCGGGGATGCTCAAAATCATGTTGTACTGGTAGATTTTTTCATTCGCGCCTGCTTCGCTCCGCGTTTCATCCACCGGTTTCCCGAGTTCGATCGCTGGCGATTTTGGGGCGTCAATTTCTTGAGATTCTGATTCCGGCGCTATGTGATTGACTTGATCGGGATGCGATTTCGCACGTCTTGGAGAGTTGGATACTTTTGCGTACGACTGCTTGCGGAATTTCCTATTCGAGTTGCGTTTAGCGTTGAGATCGGATTTATGTTTCCGATTAGGTTCCGGTTGTCCGAAGGGAGATGAAAATGGAGATGAAAACGAAAAAGAAAGCGGATGCGATGCCATATAGTTCTGCGCCTTTGGAATTCCAAACCAACCTACTATCCCGAATGCCGCAAATATCCCTATCGCTCGCGTCCCGTTCCAGAATCCTCCCCTGACGGATCGAAGCCAATCGTTGCGCTTTGCGCGCCTGACGTCTTCTTGCTCAAATTGCAGGAACTTTAAGGGGCGATTCGGATTCCCGACCTCTCGGGTGTAAAAGTTGTAGATATCTGAAAGCCTGCCGGATTTGAGGGGCAACGCGCCCAATTTAAAGAAGTTGTTCGACCAGGGCATTGATCCTGAGGTCATCTCGACCACAGTTTCGGATAGTAGCACATGATCCGCGTCGCCGCAACGCATCACCCTCTGTGCCGTTACAACCCCTTCGCCGCTTATATTCAAACTCCCGTCGCTTTGTTTCACGACGCTCACAGGTCCGCTGTGAACGCCCATTCGAACATGAAATCGACTCTCTTTTTTCAGCAAGAATCCAATTTCGGCGGCGCAACGGATCGGACCTAGAATCTCTCGAAAAAAGATCAGCGACATTCCCCCATCCGTGATCCGACATGACATGTCGCGAGCAAACTCTCCCCTGACAAATTCCGGAGTCGATCTTACGATCTCTTGAAGCGTGCGAATCCTGTCCGCCTGCTTTATTTTAGAGAGCGGCTGGGAATATTCAACGATTTCAATCGTCAGGATATGAGCGACTTCAAGCGAGGAGCATTGACGATGAGTCGATTCCGGTTGGGATTTTGACCCTCCGGGAAGTGAAAACTTTGGTAACATGGGCCTCTTTTTCCACGTAAGCGGTTATGAGAGAGCTTTTGGAGCTATGAATAAAATCAAAAATACCGTATATTTATGTGCAGTCATTCTACCTGATAACGATGGCGATTTCAAATTGCAAACTATTCTATTCCGGCGACAGCGAAGACGATCAAACCTGCAAATGGATCTCGACCGATAATCTCGATACTTTCCATGACAGATTCAGGTCTGGGGTTGTTCCATTGATATTGGCGAAGATAGATTTTCTCTCCGTCAACCTCCACAGGGACAAGTTTCGTCGATAAAGAGTTTGATTCGGATTTGTCATCCATCGATCTAATCTCTTTGCCGTATCTCAAATCAATCTCCGATGTTTTCCCGTCGCTGTAGTGAATTATATAGGAGGCTACCCTGGCGTTCTGTTCCGTGCTTGCGATACAAGACTGTAAGAAGATGAGATTATTTGCACGTTTTCCCAACGTAATTGAGATATTAGTAGGAGCAACCAGTCGTTTTAATCCGGAATGATTGATGTACGGCAGGCTTTCAGGGGCGATTCTACTTTTGAAAAGCAAACCGCCGATGCTGTCGCCGGGCAAATGGAAATCATAAGCGTTAGAATTCACCGCCGCACTCGAAAGGAGAGTCTCCCCTCCACCTCCGGAGTAAGCCGCCAACGTGCCCTGTTTGCCCTTTTCGCCATTCAAAGAGATATTCGCGACGGAGTTCAACTTAAGTTGCC
>JAYVOT010000038.1:0-2814 GCA_043757795.1 Chthonomonadaceae bacterium
GCTCCGGCAGCCCTTGAGTCCAAACTACTGTGTTGGGACTCTCTCTGTTTCCAAGCTCTTCTTCACTTGCGCTGGAGACACCGAAAGAGACGTTGTCGAACCAACCATGGTAGTGTCCCTCGAAACGAAGGAATTTTTGCTTCCCTGTATAAGCGCGAGCAAGTCGAAGGGCGACGTGACTCGCTTCCGAGCCGGAAAGTGAAAACCTGATCCTCTCGGCGCAAGGGATCAGGCGTTGCAACGTCTCCGCAAGTTCGAGTTCCAAAAGGTGCTGTCCGGCATAGAGTTGCCCGTCTTGAGAGCGGCAATTGATTTTATTAAGTACGCGGGAATGACTGTGGCCAAGTATGAGCGGACCCTGACTCAGTGTGAAATCGATGCTTTCGTTTCCGTCAACGTCCCAGATTCGACTGCCTTCTCCCTTCGCATAGAAAAGAGGGTGGGGAAGGTTGTATTTTCGAAATTCCGACGAGACTCCGCCCGCCAAAACATTTTGGGCGCGTTCGAAAAGCTCTTTGGATTTTTCATATGATCTCAAGTTTTCTCCTCACTCACGTTGCTCAGAACAGGATTCCGTCCGTCATCTTATAGCGCGAGAATGCCCCAGGCGCTGAAACGGGTGTCCACGAAGACCTCTAGTGATTGCAAGATCAAGCCTCTGGCGCTTCAAACGTATAAGGAGCGCCGGGGGCATTCATTGTCGGCGTGGAGCGCTGGGAGCATAAAAGGAACCTACTGCGGCGCGATCAACTCCCATTTCGCAAACTCGCGTACGAAATCGACGACTTCTTTCGTCGCAATCTTATACAACGCTTCGCCCTTTTCAGAAGAGGCGAGTTCAGGATAGCCAAAAGAGCCTGTCAGGCTCACCTGTTCGATCGTGCGTGCGACGTAGACTTTGCCGCCTGAGCTGAAATCAGGAACATAGAAGCGGGATGGATAAGGAAAGCGCGTCGCAGGTCGAGCGTCCCTCACAAGTTCAGGGCGAGCCGCCTGTATCATGCTCGTCTCCCATTCGCAAGCGTGAATCACCTTGGTCTGTTTTATCTCGCCCGTGGAAGCCAACTCTCTTATCGCCTCGTCAGCTATTTCAAACCAACTGCTGAAAGCTAGCCAGAGATCCGGCGTCTCTTCGCGATAGCGCAACTGCACGTCAAGCAGGGCGGCGTGGGCGGGAGTGATATTGCCGGCGTGGGAGTTCAGTAGGAAGATTCTCCGGAAACCGCCCGCGATGAGGCTCTCTATCACCCCGATTAAAATCCGAATATAAACCTCTTGGGGAACGCTCACAGTTCCGGGAAATTTCAAATGATGATCGGAAGCTCCAAGCCACAGCATCGGCAGGAAAAGCGCCTCATCGCCAAGCTCCGCTTCCGCTCGCCGCGCGATCTCTCCGCCGATGATGCTGTCCGTCAAGAGAGGCAAGTGAGTCCCGTGCTGTTCCAATGCGCCTGTCGGAATAACGACAGGCTTATGAATGAACTCTTTTGCTTCAGTCCAGTTTTGTTCTCCAAATTGCAAGGAACTCTCCTATTTCACTTCGTTTTGCGGGGCGCGGAAGAGCGGTAATCCCCCGATTTCAACCTCGATTTTGTACAGTTCGCCTTTTTGGGCTTCCGTGATATACAGGGTTTTATACTCCTTGCCGCCGAATTCGACGTTCGTCACATCGGTTCCCGGCAGTTTTATGGTTCGAGTCGTTTTGCCCTCTTTATCGAGAACAGTCACTAATCCCGGTCCCACTGTCGCGACGTACAAGTTGCCTGCCTGATCGAAATTCATACCGTCCGGGGTGTGGTCTTTCGGGAGTTGACAAAAGAGTTCAGGTTTTTCCAGTCCGCCGTCCGCTTTGACTTTTGCCCTCAGGATACGAAAAGTATTTGATTCAGCGATGTACAGCGTTTTTGCGTCGGCGGAGAAGGCGATGCCGTTTGGGAATGCCATTCCTTCGGCGACTCGTGCGACTTTCCGCGACCCTTTTGCAACTCTGTAGATACAGCCTATCGGGTTCTTCGCATCCGATCCCGCGGGATCTGAGAAGTAGAGGTTTCCCTCCGGATCGAAAGCGAGGTCGTTCGGTCCTTTGAATCCTTTCTCATCGCACTTGTCGGCGTAGAGTTCCGTACGCCCGTCGGGGTGAATTTGGAGGATCGCATTGCGCTCGAAATCGCAAGCGAACAAAGTACCATCCTCAAAAAACGTCATCCCGTTCGTTTTCCCAAAAGTGTACTTGTCAGCAGCTTTCGTGAATCCGATGGCTTTTCCTTCGTTTTGAATCACCGAGATCGTGTCTCCATTGCAATTCGAAAGAAATATCTGCTTGCCGTTGTATGCTGGACCTTCCGGAAACTGGAATCCTTCAGCGACTTTGATGAGTTCTGCTGGTTTCAATAGAGTTTTTTTCTCCTGTACTTGAACGGCGCCTTCAAACGACGCGAGTTTCGTAGCGCCCGGTCGACTTGAGAATTGAGCGAGTTGCTTCCCGTCCGCCGCGCGCCATAAAAGCAACTGACCGTCGTAAGTCCCCGCCACGACGGCTTTATTGTCCGGTGTGAACGCGACGCTGTAGATCCAATCTTTCGATCCAGCGAGCGTTCTAAGATAGCCTCCGCCAATGCCGCTCCAGAGATTAACATTTCCATCTGCGGAAGCGGTTGCGATGAGCAGTCCATCCGGCGAAAAGACTGCGGAGAAAACCTCCTTTTCGTGGCCGATGAGCTGCCGAAACTCTCGACAGGCGTCAACGGAGGCGCCAAGCGTCCAGATTTTAGCGCTATGATCTCCGCTTGAAGTCAATATTCGTTTTCCATCCGG
>JAYVOT010000039.1:0-2810 GCA_043757795.1 Chthonomonadaceae bacterium
AAAAATCGTTCAGCGAAGCGAAAGCGCCGCCCTCCGCCCGAACTCTCAAGATCACTTCGACGGCGGCGCGTCCCACGTTTTTGATGGCTGCAAGCCCGAACCGGATGCTCTGCCGGGGAGCTGACTCGCCCTCGATCTCCTCCACTGAAACGGTGAAATCCGCCGAGCTGAGGTTGATGTCCGGCGGCAAGACGGGGATATTCATGCGCTTGCACTCGTCCATGGCCGTCACGAGTTTATCGGATTTATCCACGAAACAAGCAAGCAACGCCGCCATATACTCCACCGGGTAGTTCGCCTTCAAATAGGCGGTTTGGTAGGCAACCATCGCATAACAGACGGCGTGCGCTTTGTTGAATGCGTAGCCCGCGAACGGCTCCATCAGGTCGAAGATGTGCGAGGCTTGCTTTTCGGAGACGTTGTTTACTTTTGCGCCGGCGAGGAAGTTTTCCCGTTGCTTCTCCATCTCCTCCTTCTTCTTTTTTCCCATAGCTCGCCGAAGTATGTCCGCCTGTCCCAGAGTGTAGCCCGCGATGATCTGCGCGATCTGCATGACTTGATCTTGATAGACGATGACGCCATAGGTCTCCCCCAACAGCTCCTTCAGCGAAGGGTGCGGGTAGTCCGGCTTCTCCATCCCGTGCTTCGTTCGCACGAATCGGGGGATGTGCGCCATCGGACCCGGGCGATAGAGCGCCACCATCGCCGCAACATCCCGAACGCTCGTCGGCTTCAGCTCTTGAATGTAACGCCGCATCTGAGGAGACTCCAACTGAAACACGCCTACGCATTCGCCGTTGCCCAACAAATCGTAGGTTTTCTTCACATCCGCGCCGTCGCCCTCAAGCGGAATCGTGCGAATGTCGAGTTGCTTTCCGGTGGTCTGTACGATGTTTTTGAGAGCTTGCGAAAGAATAGAGAGGTTGATGAGGCCGAGGAAGTCCATCTTCAACAGCCCGATTTTTTCCAATGTTCCCGCGACGTACTGCGTCACGCAACCGCCGTCCGCGGAGCGAGTCAGCGGGGTGTAGTTGACGAGCGGCTCGTGGCTGATGATGACCCCGGCGGCGTGAACGGAAGCGTGCCGCGTCATGCCCTCAAGCCGTTTCGCAGTGTCGATCAACACTCGGGCATTGGGGTCGCGGAGGTAGGCGTTCTTAAACTCCGGGATGATCTCCATCGTCTTGTCGATAGTCATATGCAAGGGAATCGTCGGGATCATATTGACGAGTTTGGTGACTTCCGGAAGCGGCATCGCGAGGGCGCGTCCGGCGTCTTTCAGCACGGCGCGAGCTTGCAAAGTTCCGAAGGTGACGATCTGCGCCACGCGCGCCTCAGTCGGATCCGCCTGATTCGGACTGTATTTTTGCGTCACGTATTCTATGACTTCGACCCGCCGGGTATCCTCAAAGTCCATATCGACATCCGGCATCTGCACGCGCTCCGGATTCAGGAATCGCTCGAAAGTCAGTCCGTACTCCACCGGATCGATGTCGGTAATGTCTACAAGGTAGGAGACGAGACAACCCGCCGCCGAACCTCGCACGCCGTAGTAGATGCCTTTTCGCTCTGCGAACTTCGCAAAGTCTCGCACTATCAGGATGTACTGCGCGAACCCTGTCATTTCAATAATGCCGAGTTCGTAGTTCATTCGATCCAAAATTACTTGGGAAGGGCGGCCGTTGTAGCGGTTCTTCAAGCCTTCTTCAGAGAGGAATCGCAGATAGGAGAGGGCGTCGTGTCCCTCGGGAATATCCGGGGCGGGCATCGGGGCGCGTCCGAACTCTAGTTCGACGTTGCAACGTTCATAGATTTCCAGGGTCTGCTCAATGCACTTCGGGTGCATTTCGTGGAACAGTTTTTTCATCTCTTCAGAGGTTTTGAGGTAGAACTCCTGGGTCGCGTACTTCAGCCGGTTTGTCTCGCTGACAGTGGAGCCTGTGCCGATGCAGAGCAGAATGTCGTGCGCGTCGGCGTCTCCGCTCGTCAAATAGTGAACGTCGTTGGTGGCGATGACAGGCAGATGCAGGTCTTTCGCGATCTTGAGGAGTTGTTCGTTACAGGCGATTTGCTCCGGCAAGTTGTGGTTCTGAATTTCGACGTAGTAGTTCCCGTCGCCGAACAGGTCTCGATAGTAGGCGCAGGCTTTGTGGGCGGCTTCGTAGTCGTTTCGCATCAAATGAGAGTTGATTTCAGAGCCGAGGCAGGCGGTGGTCGCGATGATCCCTTCGTGATACTTCTCCAGAACTTCCCTATCCATTCGGGGCTTATAATAGAAGCCTTCGAGGGCGGCGATTGAGGTGAGCTTGAGTAGATTCTTGTACCCGACGTTGTTTTTTGCGAGCAACACCATGTGATAGGACGCCTGATCGAGCCTCGCCTCTTTCGACTTCCTGTGTCGGGGCGCGACATAGGCTTCGACTCCCAGAATCGGCTTGACGCCCTTGTCCAAACACTTGGAATAGAAGTCGGCGGTTCCGTACATGACCCCGTGATCTGTGAGGGCGAGTCCGGGCATCCCCAATTCGGCGGTTCGCTCAATGAGGTGACCAAGTCGGTTCGCTCCATCGAGGAGAGAGAATTCGGAGTGTACGTGCAGGTGGCAAAAATCGGAAGAGTTGGACATGAGTTAGGTTTATATCTCTTTTGAGTTGTTTGATTGGGTTGGATTCTGTCGGAAACCGAGATCTAAGCGCGGTGGAGCGGCTTTCGCTAACTCATGTTACGCAAACGACAGAGCGTCATGACTAGAGTCCCATGACTAAAGTCACGGTCTTAGTGGCGTTCCGCCGTGTGTGCTTCGCACACGA
>JAYVOT010000040.1:0-2808 GCA_043757795.1 Chthonomonadaceae bacterium
GATTACTAAAAACGAAACTCTCCTCATTCGCATTATAGACTCTCCAACCGAAATATTTCCGACTATTCAGCAAACCCCGGAGTAGTGGAAACAAGCGAATTCTTATCTGCCAAATTCCAATCCGGTACGAAAGGATAGCTTAAATCGAGTAAAAAAGCAAGCAGCGAAACTAATGGAGAGTATAATAACCATTAGAAATACTCAATCAGGAAACTCAATGAGCCAAGAAATAGACAACTCTCAATTACAAGAAATCGACGTTCAGCAAACGAAAAATACAAAAATTCCGGAACAGTTTGCATGGAAAAAAGTTGACTCGCTCAGGGCGCAAATCAAGCGAGCGAACGTCCTCTACTACGTTCAGGACTCCCCGGAAATTTCAGATGCCGCTTACGATCTGCTTATGCGCGAACTGCGCGATTTAGAAGAGACTTTTCCTGAGTTGCAAACGCCGGACTCTCCCACCCTCCACCCCGGAGCTGTGATCGTAACGACGTTTCAACCGCTACTCCACCGGGCGCTGATGCTCTCTCTCGACAACGCTTTCAACGCTGATGAGCTTCGCGCGTGGGAGGAGAAGAACCTTCGACTTCTGGGAGGAGCGCAGAGTTCCGCAATAGAGTATGTCTGCGAACTCAAGATCGACGGTCTTTCTGTCTCGCTCGCCTATCAGGAAGGGCGATTTTTCAAGGGCGGGACGCGAGGAGACGGGGAGACCGGAGAAGACATCACTTACAATCTGCAGACGCTGTCCTGCATTCCTCCCGTTTTGAAAAATTCCGACTCCGCTCCCGTGCCGACGTTCGCTGAAATTAGGGGCGAAATATTTCTCTCGCATGAAGAGTTCGCACGAATCAATGCGGATGCTGAAGAGAACGGCGGCAGAATATTCGCGAATCCCCGCAACGCGGCCGCAGGTTCTTTGCGTCAAAAAGATCCCCGCGAGACCGCTAAACGAAAACTGGACGTTTTCTTTTATACAGTTGGAGCGTGCGAGGGTCACGCTTTTGAAAGCCAGATGCAACTCCTAAACGAGTACGGTGAATGGGGATTGCCGACTAATCCGCATGTTCGCCTCTGCACCGGCATCGAAGAGGCTGTCGCTTTCTGTGCGGAATGGGATATTAAGAGGCGTTCGCTAGGGTATGACACGGATGGCGTAGTTGTGAAAGCGAACTCGTTTTGGCTGCAACAAGAGCTTGGAAGCAACACTCGCTCGCCTCGTTGGGCGATAGCATTCAAATATCCTGCTATGCAAGTTCGTACTCAAATCAAAGACATCGAGGTTCAGGTCGGTCGAACCGGGGCGATCACTCCGGTCGCGATCCTACAACCTGTTGCGGTCGCAGGCGTCATAGTTTCGCGCGCCACGCTTCACAACGAGGATGAGATTCGGCGAAAAGACGTTCGGATCGGCGATACGGTCGTCATTCAACGCGCCGGCGAGGTGATCCCGGAGGTCGTTGAAGTAGTGATCTCTGAGAGAGACGGAACCGAAAAAGAGTTTTTCATGCCCTCTGAATGCCCCTCTTGCGGACAAACTCTCGTGAAGCTTGCCGGGGAGGTTGTGCTTCGATGCGCTAATTTTGCCTGCCCAAAAAAAATATTAGGCGGACTGCAACACTTCTCTTCACGCGGAGCGATGGACATAGAGGGACTTGGAGACAAACAGTGCGAGCAACTAATTCTTACGGGATTGGTAAAATCTCCCGCAGACCTCTACTTCCTTCACTTGCATAAAGAGAGCCTGTTAAAAGTGGAACGTATGGGGGAAAAACTTGCCTCCAAAATATTGGAGAACATCGAAAAGAGCAAGACTAGACCCCTCGCCAACCTCATCTTCGCTCTTGGAATCCGGCACATTGGCGATCACAGTTCGGATGTTCTGGCTTCTCACTTCGGGACGCTTGAGCGCATTCGAGAGGCGAGTGTCGAAGAGCTATCGAAAGTACACGAAATAGGGAATACGACCGCCGTCAGCCTCTTTGATTGGTTCGCGAACGAGTCGAATCGAGAAATGCTCGACAAACTCACCGAAGGCGGGGTCGCGCCGGAAGCGAATTCCTCCGCTCCGCAATCCGACTTATTCACAGGAAAAACGTTCGTCTTCACAGGGACGCTCATGAAATTGAAACGCGATGAGGCGGAGAAGAGGGTGAAGCAGCTAGGCGGACGTGCGAGCGGAAGCGTCAGCAAACAGACGACCTTCGTTGTCGCCGGTGAGAACGCCGGCAGCAAGCTCGCGAAGGCGGAACAGCTTAAAGTCAAGGTCATTACGGAAGACGAATTTCTAGAGATGTCGAAGAACCCTCAACTCTTGATACCTAGTCAGTTTGCTACTGCGCCCGATTAGCGCGGAGTATCGTTGCAGATAGTCACTACAGGCAACCTTAGCAAATTGCTCCAACCACCGAGCGTTTTTTAGTCAAACCTAAGTCTGACCTTAAAACTTGACGCAAACAGTTGGATTTATGTAATCCTAGTAATCTTGATGCTTGCCAAGCTGACAAATGAAAGCATTTTTTATTGAATTAGAGCTTCTGCGCCTTCGCACTCTCATTTGGTAAAATGAGCTAAGAAACCATCTAGTCGCACTGTGCCAGAGCTGGCTCAGGTATAATGAAACAAATAACGCGAGGAGGTGAAGATATGCCGTTGCCGACACTTGAAGAACGACTAACGCATTTGGAGGAGACAGTTCAAACTCTCCTAACCGAATCGGAAAAATCCAAGTTAAACTCACCCTGGTGGAAAAAACATGTAGGGGCTTTTAAGGACAGTTCCAACTACGAAAATGCAATTAGGCTT
>JAYVOT010000041.1:0-2807 GCA_043757795.1 Chthonomonadaceae bacterium
GAAACGCTTGTTGCCGCAACCGGCGGATCGCTTCATGAAAGTTCGGCACGCGGACCGTTCGGCGAAGTGAGAGTCGCTCAGTGGGGACGTCTGGGAGGCGAACTCCGGCAGACAGGCGTGATCGAGATGGCGCTAGCTTCCGGTTTGTCGCTGCTCAAGCCCGCGCAGTATGATCCGCTCAGGGCGTCCACGCTAGGAACCGGAGACTTGATCCGCGTTGCGATCAATTCAGGTTGCAAGCGACTCATTCTCGGAATCGGCGGCAGCGCTACGAACGATGGCGGAGCGGGCGCTATGCAGGCTCTTGGCGCAAAACTGAGGGACGCTAACGGGGCAGAGCTGCTGTCGGGAGGAGCGGCTCTCAGCCGATTGGCATCAATTGACCTGAAGGAATTCATTCTTCCTCCAGGGGTTGAAATCCTCGTCGCGTGCGATGTCGCCAACGTGTTGACAGGCGCCGCGGGCGCTTCGGCTGTCTACGGTCCTCAAAAAGGCGCGACAGCGGCGATGGTCGCTGAATTAGACGCCGCATTGCAAAATTATGCCGCCGTTTTGAAAGCGACGTTCGACGCGGATGTCGCGAGTATTCCGGGAGCTGGCGCAGCAGGAGGGTTGGGAGCTGGACTTATGGCGTTCTGCGGCGCGAAGCTGATGTCCGGAATAGAGATCGTGTTCGAGGCGACACGGTTTGATGAGAGGCTTGCCGAAGCGCAACTTGTTTTTACCGGGGAGGGAAAAATCGACATGCAAACAGTGTCCGGCAAGGCGCTCTCAGGCGTGTCGGGTAGGGCGAAATCTCTGGGAATTCCTGTCATCGCGCTTGTGGGTGCGATTGATCATGGAGCCGAGAATGCTCTGCGAAACATGGGTTTGACTGCCGCTATAAGTCTTTGTGAACGTCCTATGTCGTTGGAAGAAGCGATTGCGGAGGCTCCCGCGCTCTTAGCCAATGCCGCCGAACGCGCCTTTCGACTCCTCACAACTCCGCGAAGCTTCTAATTTCTTAATACCCTTGAGATCGAAATACTCTGAAGACTCCTCTAATGCTGAGAGTAGCCTGCAATTGAATGAGCGTCCTTCGGACGACGCTTGTTTAATGCAAAAATTTCCTTGCGATCTCAATACTTTTTCAAGCATTCAATCGGCATGTTTTTTTCAACTATTGCTCAATTCTCCAACAGACATTTTTTTGGGCGGTTCAACCCGCAACCCATTTCGCCGGAGCTACAGCCGTTTTGAAACTTGAACGCGTTAGAAAACGTCAATAGGTTTATGAATGTCATGCGACGAAAAGGAGAAATTGAAATGGGAATCATGCCGTCGGATCGAGAGAAACGTTGGAAAGCGATAACGGATCGTTTTGGGATCAGCGAGTCTGAAACGAATTCAAAAGAAAGCGAAGTTCGGAAGATTTTTGACGCTGTTTTGCCTGAAAATCTTGCCGGATTGATACGAAAACAGGCTGAATGCGCTGACAAAAGGAAACGAAATACTGAAAGTCGAGGTTGATTCTGAAATAGCAAGACGTGAAATAGAGCGTTTTTTAACTCAAACTTTGCGTCATGGAAGGAATCTGCCGAAAAAAAGCAAATTGAACCGCAATAGAATGCGGGGTCAATTTGTCGTAAGCGATGAATCTCGCAATAGTGTGAGTTTTGCAGCAAAGCGAACAAATAATTCGCGAAGTCAGGAGGTGTTTATTGAGAACCAAAGCTCGTATCAAATTTAAGAAGATGGAGCGCGTTCACCGACAGTCCGGCGAGAGAATCGTCGAGACTTTCAGCTCGGATCAGAGAAAGATTATGGCTCTCTCTAAACAGGGTTATGAGGAGACCGAGATCGCGCGGGAATTGGCGCTCACTCCGGACTATGTTCATCATTTCATGACAGGTTTGGTGCAGCGACTCTCTCACGACGGGCTAATCGCTTCTCCTGTTTGGAATAACGCGCTTAAGTGGGCGGCGTTCGAAGGACTCTTGGAGAGGTAAATCATGTTACGCAACCAACAAATCCGTGTGTTGAAAACACCCGACAAATGAATGGGCGTTCTCCGGACGTGAGAAACGCCGAAGGCGTCTTTATTCACTGCATCGTTGTCAATCGTCACGACGGGCAGAGCCGCTTCGCTATAGCGCCTTCGGTGGGAAGCCCTTCGGGCGATAATCCGACCCTCAACTTTGGGAATCGTCACATCGGGCAGAGCCTTTTTTCAAATGCGCCATCGGCGGAAGCGTTTTTCGGACACAGTTATGCCGGACCTTCAAACTTGACGCAAATAGCTTGGTTTTTGAGACTCTGGAATCTCGCGTCCGCAGGACGCTTATTTTGGCGCCATGTGTTTTCATTTCAACACCCGGACATTTCGTCCTTCGCAGTGCGTAACATGACGAGGTAAGTGAAGATTTTTTCAGGAGGTTTGATCGAGCATGAGCGCTACCGGACATTTGACTGAAGAACAGAAGAGACAGTTTTTTGACGAAGGATGGGTTGTCGTGCCTGATTTGTTTCCTCTGGAAACACTCCAACCTATTCGCGACGAGATCGGCGGAATAGTGGATAAGACGGCTAAAGAACTTCTGTCGGACGGCAAGATCGAGAACTTACGCGAAGAGTGTTCTTTTGAAGAACGCCTTGTAGAGCTTTTGCATGACCGCCCGGAAACATGGGAACGGCACCGTATAGCGATCGAGGGGAAAGCGGGAGGAGGTCACGCCGGCAAAGAGATGTACGGCCTCCTGAAAAATGAGCGTCTGCTGAACGCAATGGAGTCGCTGGTCGGAGAAGAGATCATCGCATCGAGCGTTTAT
>JAYVOT010000042.1:0-2803 GCA_043757795.1 Chthonomonadaceae bacterium
GAACTCGAAAATCTCCTGGTCGTTCGGCGGTGAATAGGTTTGCAAAACGACTCCGTTAAGATCGGAGACGACGAATTTTCCATAGATTACTCGTTGTCCTTTGTAAAAAGATTTCCCTCCCTTGATCGTAGTGTTGCGAACTCCAATTTCGTTATGCCAGAGCAGATGAGCGCCGTCCGGCGAAGGCAGAATAGTTCCTGCGTTCACAGCGCTTTTCTCCAGGGCATCGAGAGGCGTCGATTTTCGAGTTGAAAGATCATACAGTGCGAGGCGTACTAACTTGCCTCCCTGCTCATAGGAGTTTAGAAATAGAATGACTTTCGTTCCGGAGAGCCAGAGATGAGCGGGATTTCCTACAAAAGACTTTGATCGTTTTTTTGAGAGAAGTTTGGAAAATTGAGAGGGAAGCGATGGGTGATCCGGGGCTGTAAGAGTCGCTTTTAGGAGTATGCTCGGCTCTTTCGGCAATAATCGCATTGACCAGAGGGACAATCCATACCAGCAAAGTAAAAGTAGGATGAGGCAGGATAAGATTAAGAGATGGACGCTCGGACGTCTTGTTCGTTTTACGGTTGCCGCCATTTGGAACCTCGCTACCGATCTTAATTATTTTGCAGATGTTTGAGCTTAGGGTAAATACTTTGGAGTTAAACAGAGGATCGTAGCAATCTCTTAAGCTGATTTACCTCCGCACGCTCACTTTGAATCGGATTCCGGATTCGACTTCACACTCACGCCGCCTTCATGATGATGTTCGTGACTCATCTTGCAAATGATCGCCCCCAACAGCAGAATAATACAAGAGTACCATATCCAGGTAACAAGCAAGATCACCCCTCCGAGCGCGCCGTAGAGTTTATTAAAGTTTGCAAAATGGGCAAGGTAGACGGCGAAGGCTTTTTTGAAAATCTCCCAGAGAAATCCTACGACTATACCGCCGAGAAACGCTTCTCGCCAAGTTGTTTTGACGTTCGGCAGAAAGCGATAAATTAGTGTGAACATCAAGGAGTTTACGAGGATCGCAAGCGCCCAGAACAACAAATCTATCCCCCAGGGAACATATTTCGGCAGTCCCAGCCAGGGAATGTGCAGGCTTCTAACGAAACTTGGTCCGGAGGAGGGAGCCAGTGAGATCAAGAACAGGATTCCGGAGCCAAGAAAAACGCCGAGGCATACGAGTCGAAGTTGGAGAAAACTGCGGGTCTCCTTCACTTCCCAGGCGATGTTCATCGGCTGGGAAGCCGCTACAAACAGACTGATCGCAGCCCACAGAAGCGAGGCAATGCCTATTACGGTCGCCCACCATTTTCCGTGCATCAGCGTCTGTGCAGACTCCGTGATTTTGGTTTGCGCGATGATCTGATTCGTCGCTTCCGCCGCCTGCTCGCCGGGAAGCGTCTGTTCCACTAAATGCCTTACGTACTCTTGAACCTGCAGGGGGTCATGAATAAAAAATCCCAATGCCGCCAGCGCAAAAAGCAAAAGCGGTCCCACGGAAAGTATGCTGATGAATGAGAGCGCCTGCGATCGAGTAAGATATTCATCGGAGTTGAATCGCTGAAACAATTCCCTGGCAAGCGAAACGATTCCTATCACTTTTCGTCCCGTTTCATTTGAAGGTTCGGGCTTAACAGGGGTCAGGGATGAGCTTCCGGAAGTTTCCGACGTCTTTGCTGAAACCTGTGTGGCCGAACCGGAAGATTTCACAGACTCATCCGAGTGAGCCGGGATTTCCGACAGTGGAGACGACATGCGCTTTTCACCTTAAATAGACATTGACGGGTTGAATGAAGAGATGAGTAAGGGCATCGCTCAACCGTATCAAAGGACGCAAAAGTTTCGTCTTATGTTCCCTATAAAGTTTTTTCAATCCATGATTTCGGTATCGCCTGCGCCTGGCAAACGGATGACTGCCGCCGACATCTCACTTGAAGAATTGGGGAATTCATATTTGCAAATACGTTTGAATATAGGGGCGGTGATTACGAATTTGAAGCGGTAGTTATTTTTTCTTCAAAAGTTCGGAAAACTGCGAGTCGCGCACCGGTTTACCGGTGGAAGAGGGGTCGTCGGGCAAGCGGTGCAGATAATCGGGTGCAAGAGCCTTCAGAGCGATTGGGAAATCGCCATGTTCCAGCTTGTAAGCGTGAATAGCAAGCATAAGCAAAAGTCGGGTTTTCTCAAAACGCCCGTTGTTTCGAACCATTTTTAGATTTTGAGGATCAATGTTAAAGTATTTATCGAATGAGCCGTATCGCATTCCGCCGTTGAACCCGAAGCCCCCGATGTTTTGGCTGAGATTGTTGATGGAAGAGTCCGTATCTCGAAGATATTGCTGCATAATGCTCCGACGACTCTGTGACTTATAGGCGATCAAGTCAATACTTGGGATATCACCGAACCATGATTTCGTCGTCTCACCGCTCTCTAATTCCAAACCGTTGAGTTCATTGAAAACAGCTTCCATTTTCAGAAGGGTTCTCCACTTGTTCGCAGTCAAAAGCTCCCCCAAAGGACGCTCGTTCGCAAGAATGCTTTCTAGGCGGGCGATGTCCTCCCGGCACTGCGTAGCCGTGAGATGGTCGATCGGAGACTCTCTGGGGAAAAGAACGAAGCTCTTTCCCATGAGGGACGTAATTTCAGTATTCGAAATGTCGCTATTGGCGACCGACTTTATAAACTGCATTCTGTCCAGTTCATCCGACACGATTCCTTGCCAATCTTGACGTTTCGTTCTCACAGCTGCATCAAGAACCAGAAGATTTATAAGAGCAATCATTCGCATTTTGTCGCTTGGGGATTT
>JAYVOT010000043.1:0-2801 GCA_043757795.1 Chthonomonadaceae bacterium
CAGTCCTAGGGGCGGGCAAAGTCCGTCTCATGTCCGAAGGAAATACGGCGCGAAGCGCCGCATAGACCGGGAAATTATTCCTGGGATTCAAAAGCGCAAACATGCCGGGGGATATTCAACTCTCGAAAAAATCATTTTGTCGTCAGGTCTGCGTAACATGAGAACTTAATTCTCGTTGCACATCTGACGCGACTGCATAGCGATGAGCGAGACGTTCTCTAATGCAATCGAGTGAGGCAAGAATTCAAAATTCCTGTGGGGGTCAAGCCGAGACGCAAGATGAGGAAACCGCCGATAATCAGTATCACGCCCTGAAGCGCCAACCTGATACCTCCATTCAGTCGGTTCGTAAAACCTGGTTGGAAGAGAAGCAAAACGGCAAGCCCGTTGGATATGAGACTGCACATGCAACCGATGAGTAAAAAAGGAAGGTTCGTGAAGGGGATCAACGAGAGCAGGGTTAAGATCCAGAGAGCCAATATGAGAGGAACGTTGGCGGAGCGGCGAACTAGCGGCATTGTCATGGCAGACCCTTTTGGAACAGATTAAAGAAGGTCGATTTCAGCTTGCAAAGACGACCTGCTTGCAATGAAATAGTTGCATTAACCGTGCCAAAAAGTGCAAATCTCCTAAAAACAGCATCATTGCGTGTTAAAAAAACTCAGAAGCAAGCGCAGTCCTTGCGATGCCGAAATCTCTGAAAGGCGTATCTATCAAAATGCATCGTTGCCGAATCGTCGAAATAGGGGATTGTGATTGCGTTCATCTGAAAAATCAGACTATCTCGCGGAGAATTTTTTAAATTGCATTGCAATGGAACTCATATTCGTATATAATAGTAAGGCTGAATTGTAAAAGGAGAATAGAATGAAGCAGGGAATCCATCCTGAATACAATAGTGTGAATGTTGTTTGCCAGTGCGGCAATACTTTCGAGACACGTTCGACTCGATCTACAGTCAGAGTTGAAATCTGCTCGAACTGTCATCCGTTTTATACCGGCAAGCAGAAAATCATCGACACCGAAGGACGAGTTGAGAAATTCCTCCAGAAATACAAGATGAAACAGTAGTCTCTCATGCTTTCCGAGAGGCTCCAACCACCTATGGTCTTAATTCAACGTGCGTCTGTTCGTCCTGCGGCTTAAAAGCGCGTCGCGGCGGACAGACGCCAATTTTTTGAGTGCGGATAGGAATCGGCGACTTCTCTCAAGTCTTTTCCGCTTCGCCGCCTTGCGCGTCGCTTTTCAGGAGGGTTTTATGCCGAGCCAAGACAATAGCAGTCCCAATCTGCAATACGGCGGTCAAGCCGTTATTGAAGGGGTGATGATGCGAAGCCCTCGATTTTTCGCTGTCGCCTGTCGTAAGCCTGACGGCACTATCGTGGTTCAGCGCGAAGAGGTGGACAAGTCGATTCTCGGCAAGTTGAAGTGGCTGAACGTCCCTTTCTTGCGCGGAACGCTTGCGCTTATTGATGCGATGGCGCTCGGCTCGAAAGCTCTTGCCTTCGCCTCCAAAGTTCAACTGGAAGCGGACGAAGAGGCTTCAAAACAGGCGGTTGACACTCTCTCCCAACCTGAGTCGGCAAGCGATCAAACAATCGCTCCTTCACTCGGCTCGAATACTCCTGCAATGCCGAAGTCCGGCGGCGCCAACGACAAGATCAACGACATCAAAATCGGCGGCAGCATGGCATTCGGACTTATTTTCGGGCTAGTTCTATTCGTACTCGTGCCGACTTTATTAACGCAGTTTTTCCACCACAAACTGGGCTTCGCGCCCGGCGCGGACTATCATGCCAGGCAAGTGCAAAACATCACAGACGGCTTGATTCGAATGGCGATCTTCTTCGGATACATCGGGCTGATCTCACTGATGCCTCAAATCAGTCGGGTTTTCATGTACCACGGAGCTGAACACAAAGCGATCAACACTTTGGAAGCCGGACTGCCCCTCAACACTTCAAACTCTCTCAACGCCTCTCGAATTCACCCGCGTTGCGGCACTAGCTTTATCTTCATCGTTATGGTCATCAATTTGATCGTTTTCGCTTTCTTGCCTCGCCCCGAAAATTTCGCTCTCCGTTTCCTGCTTCATCTTGCCGTGATCCCCTTTGTAGCAGGGATTTCCTATGAAATCATTAAGCTAGCGGGACAGTTCCGACGCTTCCCTATCGTCATGGCGATCTACGCGCCGGGCATGTGGTCGCAGTATCTCACGACTCGCGAACCGGACGCCTCTCAGGTAGAAGTCGCTCTCGCGGCTCTCTACTCCGTTTTGGAGGCGGAAGGACATTTGGAAGTCGTTCGCGAGGGACATAACTTCCACATGTGAGTTGTTGGTTAGTTTCGTTCTTCTAGCGCCGTCTGAGGATTGAGAGAATCTAAACGGAACTCTCTGAGTTCAATCGCATTCATTGGACGGCGGCATGGGCGCAACGAGTAGTGCGCCTTGCACGGATTATCTCTCTTCTTAAAGATATTCATTGCGGCTCCGCGCCGGGGACTCCTCTCTAATAAGGATCCATTCTCTTATCCGTCTTATTTGAGTCCAGAAGATGGAATCATTTCAAATTAGGATTCAGGCGAGCTTTTAACTCATGTTACGCAGTCCTGACGACCAAAGGATTTTTTCGAGAGCGCTTTTGAATCCCATGACTAAAGTCACGGTCTCGGTGGTGCTTCGCGCCGTATGTCCTTCGGACATGAATCCCATGACTAAAGTCACGGTCTCGGTGGCGCTTCGCGCCGTATGTCCTTCGGACATGAGTCGCGACTTGCCTGCCCGTAGGACTGCCATTCCT
>JAYVOT010000044.1:0-10376 GCA_043757795.1 Chthonomonadaceae bacterium
AACCGACTCATCAACGAGGAGTTCCAACAGAAAATCGCGCAAGCTCTCGTAGATGGTTTGCGGAGTTACGTGGAAGGGTCGCCCTCATCTCGCTCCGCCCCGACGGCGGTCTTCAAGCCTGAAAGTGACGGCGGAGGAGGATAAGTTTGACGGCTTTCCGCTTTCAACTTTGGACGAACCTTCCTCCCATTTTGACCGGAAGGATTCAGAATTGAAATATCACGTACCATGGAAGAACGTCTTTGGCTGTTTGATTGCGGGAGCAGGGGTTGCGGTCGGCATCCTGGCTCTGTCCGGTTGCGAAACCGCGCCGCCGTCCGTTCCCGGTAAGTCTCAAACAGTTCAGCAGACGCCCGCGCCCTCTCCCGACCCGGCAGTTCGCCCTCTTACCGCTTGGCCGCACGTTGCCGAGCGTGATTCCGCTTCTCTAAAGCATAGCAAGACTCCGGTGCGTGACACCGTTCAATTCGCGATGGATCAACACCGCGAGATGTTCCCTCCGAATACGGAGATTCAAGGGATCACCCTCACTGACGGAGTCGCAACGATTGATTTCAGTTCTGAGTTCAACAAGATTACCGAGATGGGCGACTCCAACGAGGGCGATGTCCAACGCTTGCTTCGCAGAAGCCTCGCGGTGATCAAAGAGATTGAAATGATGCGCGTCACAGTGGACGGACATCGTTTCGAGAGTCAGAACACGGATTGGCAGACGCCTTTTCCAGTACGTTCGGAACAGGACTCTCTGCAATCCGGCAATGACTATCAGCCCGCACAAAACCCGCCGCATCAAACCCGAAAACGGCAAAATTCGCCGCCTATCGCTCCCGTCGCTTTGCAACAATCCTCCGGGGCCAGCGACACGGTGAAAGTAGCCCCTGAACTTCGAAAAGACAACACCCCGATACAGTTAAGAACTCATTAGGGACAGCTCAGTTTCACCTCAACGCTTGAAGAAGGGGAATTATGAGTTCTCGGGAACTCCCTGTCGTGATTCCAGCGCGAATTGCGCCTCCGGCGCTGAGACGGATGCGATAACCTGCCCGGGCGCCCTAGGCCGCCCCAAATTTTGGCAGGAAGAGCGCTCCGCCCGATATTTCTATTTCATGTTACGCAACCAATAAATCCATGTGTTGAAAATACCCCGGCAAATGAATGGGCGTTCTCCGGACGTGGGAAACGCCGAAGGCGTCCTTATTCACTGCATCGCCATCAACAGTCACGACGGGCAGAGCCGCTTCGCTATAGCGCCTACGGCGGGAAGCCCTTCGGGCGATAATCCAACCCGCAACTTCGGGAATCGTCACATCGGGCAGAGCCGCTTTTCAAATTTGTGCAGGATGTTTTCAACGTCCGGCTAAGCGCTGAGCGCTTCCAAACCCCGACCGATCAAACCCTGAACCTCACGAAACGGGTGTTTTCAACACCCGGACCTTTCGCCCTACGGAGTACGTAACTAGAGTTCTAAACAAAGAAACCACCCTGAATCCACGCCTAACAGTTGACATTGGAAGGAACTTCTAAAATGGTTTTTGTAAAAAGTCCGTTGCGCTATCCCGGTGGCAAATCGCGGGCGATCCCTCAGATTATGGCTCGCCTGCCTGCCGCTTTCAATGAATTGCGCGAACCTTTTGTTGGGGGCGGTTCCGTTTTTCATTCACATTCGGCAAGTTCGTCCCCACGTCAAAGTCTGGATCAACGACCTGAACTTCGACCTCTACTGCTTTTGGAAAGAGGCGCAAAAGGATGCGGATCGACTGGCGGCAGCGGCGCTTCAGATCAAAAAAACCGAATTGGACGGCAAGGCGCTTTTTGAGCGCATGCGAGAAGTCACTCCTTCCTCAAGCTCGGATTTTGCTCGCGCCGTTCGGTTTTTTGTGATGAATCGCATCACTTTTTCCGGAACAGTCGATTCAGGCGGCTATTCGGAGCAGGCGTTTCACTCTCGGTTCACCCTCTCTTCCATAGATCGGCTCATGCCTTTAAAGCAGATTCTTGAAGGGGTTAAAATTACGAATCTCGATTACAAAGAGACGCTCAACGGAACCGGAAATGAAACTTTGATCTTTCTTGATCCGCCCTATCTTGTCGCAACTAAATCCAAACTATACGGCAAAAAAGGCGATCTTCACACCGGATTCAACCATTGCGAGTTTGCAAAAGAGATGTCGGAATGTCCTCACAAATGGCTGATTACCTACGATGACACTCTGGAAATTCGTGAGAACTTCCATTTTTCCCAAATGCATGAGTGGGAACTGCAGTACGGAATGAACAATTACAAACAAGGCAAAGCCGAGATAGGCCACGAACTATTTCTTTGCAACTTCACAATTGCCAAGCTTCTCGTGCTGCCTCTCTCACTCTGAATTATGAAACCTGAAACGTTCGAGGCTCTAAAGCGCCTCGTTGAGCGACATTTCCGAATCGTCTTTGAACTGAAAGCGCCCGTGAAATCAATGAGCTTCATATTGATGCGAGAACGTCGGTTTAGGTTTTGATGTCGGGACTGAATAGTGTAGTTGGAACGCCGTCGCGGCTGACAATTTCTTCCCGGGAATCTCGCAATTAATCCGAAACCGTTCGTTCGGCGGGTATAATCCAATCCGTGAACACCCATTCAACTCCTCAAAACCCCTCCGCCCCGATCGGGATGTTCGATTCCGGATTAGGCGGACTTTCAGTGGTGCGACAAGCTCAAGAGTCGTTGCCGCAAGAGTCCATTCTCTATGTTGCGGATCAGGCGCATGTACCCTACGGAGGGAGAGATCTCGAACAGATACGAGCTTTCGCTACGGGAATCAGTCGGGCGCTTGTTAAGAAAGGATGCAAAGCCATTGTCATGGCTTGCAATATCTCCACCGCAGCAGCATTGTCAGAGGTTCAAAGGACTTTCCCCCACCTTCCCATTCTCGGAGTTATCGCACCGGGGGCTTGCATTGCGGCGCAACAGAGCCGGAACGGACGAATTGGCGTGCTCGCCACGGTCGGCACTGTCAAAAGCGGAGCGTACGCCGCCGCATTGCATCGTCTTGACAGGACGTTGCAAGTGATCGAAGTAAGTTGTCCGGCTTTCGTCCCGCTTGTCGAAGAAGGAAAAGAATCGAGTCCCGCTGCGGAAGAGGCGGCGAGAGAGTATCTTGAGCCTCTCATCCGAATGGGAGCGGATACCATCATACTTGGATGCACGCACTACCCCTTTCTGCTCGATACTCTCCGATCTATAGCGGGCGACGTCTTGTTCATCGACCCGGCGCAAGAGACACTGAGGCAGTTGAAATTAGCGCTTGCGGAGGCGAACTCATCTTCAAATGCATCTCCCGTTTATACCCTCACAACGACAGGCGACCTCGTTGTCTACTCTGAAAAGTTGAAACGCTTCCTTCCAAATCCGCCTGCAGACACAAAAATCGCCGCCGCGTATTGGCGCGTCGGCGAATTGGAGTTTGAAAGCTGAAGTAGAAGCGGATATATTCCGATTTTTTATTCGATTACCCCGCCGCGAACATCTTTTTGAGGTAGAGACGATAGAGTTCACAGCGGAAGACCACTTTGCCTGCCGAATTTTGTCGAACGATCCCTGCCGAAAGCAACCGATAATAGGCGTCCGAATGAGGCAGAGCGGAGCCTGCAAGCGCTGAAACGACGTACTCGCTGACCTCCGGTAGGAGCGATACGGAAATCAGAATTCGCTTCAGGTGATCGTTGAAGGGACCTTCGTTTGAATCGGCGTTCAGAAGGAGCGTCGTCAACGTTTCCTGACTTGTCGCAAGGGAATTCAAAGCGGAGCGAGTGAGGAAAGGTTGCCCTCCGATCAATGAATGCAACGTCTCTATCTCGCCGTAGCTTGAGAGAGGAGCTCCGTATCTGCCATTGAGATCGAGAGTCTGTTGCAGATTGAAATCCTCCAAATTGAGCCGCCGACCCACGTTGAAAGGCGACTGATTCAAGTCTTGAATGAAGAGATGAGCCTCAGTGGCATATGCGATGACTACCGTCAATTTGCTCCAGGGACCGGCAGGCTCCGTTGAACGAGAGTTGTGCCAGGATCGAACCAACCCGAAAAAATCTGAAGCGAAGGGCGCGGTGAAAAGTTTGTCCACTTCATCCATGTACCAGACCAGCGGCTCGTCAGCGGAGTCTATCAGTTCACGGAGAAAATTCTCCATGTTCAAGTTCGCCCCGAAAATCGCGTCCCAGTTCAATGCGAAATCGTAAGTGAATTTCAACTGACGGGCGAGCGTGGCGGCGAGCAGTCGATAAAATGTCTCGTCCGAAGTCATCTGCATCGCGTTGAACTTTTGAAAATCAGTGACTGCGACTCTGCGTCCCGTCTCCCTTGAGCGTTTCGCCCCCTGCCCAAGCAACGAAGTCTTCCCAATCTGTCGCGCCCCCTTCACAAGCAGGATACTCTCTTGAGCGTCCAGAGCTTGCTGAAACTCCCCGTCGCAACTCCGCCTTACATAAAAAGTCGACTCCGGAGGAACGGCTCCGCCGACAGGTTCGAGCTTTACGTCTTCAACTCGTTGCTTCAGGGGTTCCGTGATGGCCGACAGCAACTCGGCGACCAGTCTTTCGTTGTCCTCCGGTCCCTTCCATGTGAAATAGTGCAGCGGCTTCAAGATCGAAGCGACCGCCCCTTCAAGGTGATCGTCCGTTCCAATTCTCACGGGCAGCAACACTGGTTTGCCTGTTCGTAGGAACTGATCGTGCGCCGTTTCAACCTCATACTCCAGCATTTCGCTCCGTAGCGACTCCGGCGAAACGATGGCGATCACTGCATCCGAGCGCCTGATTGGGTCCTCTACCGCTTTCGCCCACGCGGAGCTGATTTTCCTTTGATTGTCGACGAAAACATCGTGCCCCAGACTGCGGAGGCGTTCCTCAAGCGTTTTGAGTATGTTGGCGTCCGGTTCCAGATTCGGTTTGTAGAGCAGAGCGACGCTCTTGCTTCCGTCAGTGTTCTGAGTGATCAGTTTCGAGTCTCTGTCCACGGCTTTATTGAGCTTGGAAGGGAGTGAGGAGAGTCCGAAGTCGTAGCCGTGAAGACTGTAGAGGGAAAGAATCTGATTGTGTTTCGCAGTCCCTTCCCCCATTAGATGAATCAAAGGCGACCACTCATCAAACTGACTCAGCCAGGCGGCGTACTGCGCTGAGAGTAGAATATGTCCGGCATCTCCCATATCCATCACCCTTTGAGCCGTGTTGATGCCCTCGCCAATCAGATTCACTCTGCCGGTTATATCCACTTGAGGCTTCACAAGCCCGCTATGTATTCCCATCCTCAGTTTCAAATCTGCAGTTTTCAGGGCGCGTGAAATTTCGACAGCGCACTGCGCAGGAGCCATCACATCGTTTGTGAAGTCCAGAGCCATTCCGTCGCCTGTGGGAATGGGTTGCACTGCGTTCCCTTTTTTTGCGGCGGCGTAGGCGGAAGCCTGATTCACGGCGGCGTTGAGGCTCTCCAACAACCTCGCTTGCGCAGAAGTCGTATTTCGGGAGTAGCCGACGATATCAAGGAAAAGCAGATGAGTGATTCGAGCGATCGGCGTGACGATGTCAGTCATGAGTAAATCCTTTTTTCTATCGAAACTGAATGGCGCCCCTGCCATTTCCGAGAGTTACAGATCCAGTGTCGGGACCGAAAGCGAATGCCGTCACTCCGTCGCCCTTCAATGATACGCTCTCGGCGAGCAGGCCTTCCGGCAAACTGTAGAGCGGATAGAAGAGGATGGGAGCGTTCTCGCTGCGCACGCCTAGCGTTTTGCCGTCAAGGGAGAAGCAAACGCTCTGGATTTTTCCGTTCATTCTCAAGGTGTAGCGAAGCGGCGACCCGGACGAGTCAATGTTCCATAGCTTGACGCTGTGATCGTGACTCCCTGTCGCCAATATTTTGCCGTCCGGAGAAAACGCCATGGCGTTCACAGCGCTTCTATGCGCTTTATCGGTCTCGGCAGGCGTGCTGCCAGGCGGAACGAGGATAGCCCCATTTTCTCGCATATTATACGCCCTGCGCTCCTGAAGATTGAAGAGTCGCATCTCGCCTCCTCCGCCCCCGCCCGCCAGCCAACGGCCGTCCGGAGAGTAGGCGATGCATTCGATATCCCAGGGGAATCTCATCTCTTTCAGCGTTCGTTTCAAACTTCTATCCGCGACATCCCACTCCCTCACGAAATACGAATAGTCGTTGCGAGGTTCGCTTCCGCTTGCGCAGGTTGCAAGCGTCTTCCCATCAGGCGAGAAAGCGAGAGCGACAACGGGTTGAGCCACTTTCTCGAAAGCGGGTAGCATTGAACGCTTGGTCGCATTCCAAAGCTGAAGAGTGCGATCATTTCCTCCGATCGCCAGCAACTCGCTATTCGGAGAGATCGCTAGGTGAAGTTCCTGTCGGGCGTCTTTTATTGGATTTGCGATAATTCGATGGGTCGCGGAGTCGCAAACTTCAACCTCGTAATGTCGGACTTTCTTCTCGTCAACGATCGCAAAAGCCGTCGCCAGCCATTTTTTGTTTGGCGAATAGACGAGTTGAGTGATCCAGCCGTTTTTTCCAGCGACCATATCCAACTGTTTGAAACTGTCGTCCGGCGGGTTCCAGAGATTGACAGCTCCGTCGCTGCTGCAGGAGACTACCTTCGATTTGCGATCCGAATCGGTGGAGATCGCCAGCCGAAGTATCCCGCTCGCATGTCCCAGAAGAGTGGTCGTCTCCGTTAAAGTGCCGTCAGCATTCAAGAGCGAGACGTTCCAAAACTTGATGTTGGCGTCCTTTCCGCCGGTTGCGAACTGAGCGCTGTCCGGGGAGAAAGTCACACAAGTGGCTTCGCCGGAATGCCTGCCTCTTGCCATTGATCTAATGACGAATGGTTTCTTCGGGTCGTTTTCAAATGAAGGCGATGGCAGTTTGAACAGGCGGGCGGTGTCATCGCCGTTCGAGGATGCGAGCCACTTGCCGTCGGGCGAAAATGCCAGCCCGGACACATTGCAGTTATCGATTCCTGAGCCTCTCTCTTCGAGTTTTCCTACCGCCTCCAAGTTTGATGTTTCCCACATCCGAATAGTCATCATCTGGTTTCCTGCCGGACCCTCCGCGCCTCCGGAAGCCAGCCGACTTCCGTCAGGGGAATACGCGAGACAAGTGATCCAGGACGGATTTCCGCTGAAATTCGTGTGAGTGATCGTTTTCGACAGACGGGAGAGTCTGTTGTCCTTTTCCAATTTCCAAAATTCTATCACGCCGCCGGGTTCATTGCCTCCGCTCCTCAATCCGGAAGTTCCTGTCGCGAGGGTTCTCGTATTTTTGTCGTAGGCGATCCCGCCAACTACTTGATTGTGGAAAGAGGGGGTTTTTTGAAGCATTTTGCGCGTATGAGCGTCCCAGAGATAGATTTCCCCTGAGAAAGTCGTCGCAAGAAGAAGTTTGCCGTCTTCCAAAAACTGGATGTCCTTAATTCGGCTGTACAGCGCCGCCCCATTGTCCTCATTTTTCAGTGTTCCGGTTTTTTGAAAAGGTTTGCCTTCCCAGAGAGTGATCACCTGACTTGCATTTGCGGTCGCCAAGATTTTGCCATCCGGTGAAACGGACATATTCTCAAGGCGATTAGCTTCGTGGAGTGTCTCCACAGGGTTTTCTTTCGATTTCTTAGCGGCTTGCTTGTTCAGATACTGCCACTCAAAGCCGCGAGGATCTTCTTCTTTCGCTTTACTACGGACACCGGAGGGTAAAAATGTAGAGAGCAGTCGGTTCGCCTCCTCGGCATGTCCCTGTTCAAGGGCCCGTTCGGCGCGATGAATCGTCTGCGGATAGAGAAGTCGATTCGCCCGCCTTAATGCGTTTTCTTTATTATTCAAAGCCGAAACTGCAAGGGCATTTGAACGAATGGCGTTGCGTTTTTGTCTATCCGACTCTCGTCTTGCGTTAGACTCTTTTTCTGCAGAGCTTCGAGCTTTTTTTGCAGAGTTTTTTGCATCGTCTCTTGCATTATTGGCTTCGTCTTTCTCTTTTAACGCATCGTATTCCGCATTTTCCGCACGCTTTTTCTCATTTTCCGCACGCTTTTTCTCATTTTCCGCAACGTTTTTCGCTTTTGTCTCAGCGTCTTTCGCATTTATCGCATTTTTTTTCTCACTTATCGCCTCGTTTTTCGCTTTTGTCTCCCCAATTTTAGCGTTATTGGCACTTATAAAGTTGGACTGAGCTACATTCCGTTGATAGATTGCAAAAAGCATTAATCCAGCCATGACTATAAGGATCGCGCTTGCAAAACCGAATGTCTTCTTCACGCCTCGACGATACGCCGCTTTTTGGCGTATGTTCTCCGCATCCGGCAACCTGCTCTCGACCCATTTTGCATCGAAAACAGCGGCGTAGATACGGTTTCTGACCTTAAAACGCCCCATGTCTACTTTTGCGACCCCGGATAACTTCAATATCGAACAAAGCGGATTCGTCTCGTCGTCCAGGACGATTTTACCAGCATGAATTTTACGGTACAAATCCAACAGAGCGGGAAGCTCCGACTCGACTCTCAAAAGCCTGTTTCGGACGACAGCAAAGTTGTCGTCGCTCTCAATTGCCGAGTGAGTGAGGAACATTTCCGTACAAAGCTTGTCGACAAATCGCTCGGGGTTGATGGAGTTGGAATTAGAAGAGGATAACGCCGTTTTGATTTTCAAACAGAGGCGTTGCGAAAGGAAAGGATGACCGCCAGTCCAGTATAGAACACGGTTTACCAGACGTTTTTTATCCAGGATCTGCGTCTTGGAAGTTTCGCTCGCTTTAAAACCGTCCGCTAATCGAATCGCTTCCGACGCAGTGAAGTCTCGCAATTCAATCCGTTTGCCGATATTGAATGGCGAGACGCGAATATCTTGTATGAGATCTGCGGGGGAGGCTGTTCCGAGCAGACAGAAGGAGAGGCGCTGCAAGTTGGCGTCCGTCGCCCTTCCGACGTAAGTCTGTCGAATCGCAACGAAGAACTCGTCCGTAGAGAAAGGGAGCGAGAGAGTGACGTCGATCTCATCCACGAAGACGACGATGGGCGAGGCGTCCGCGGAGAGTCCGATTTCCGAGATCGCTCCGAAGAGTCGTTGAACGGGCGGGTAGGCGGCGTGCTCTTTCCAATAAGTCAAGAAGAGCGGCAACAGGCCAAGCTCCCTGCCTATTTTGGAAAGAAGAGCGATGTACCACTGTTCCGCTGTGACGTTTTTGCCGCCGGAAGATTGCAAATCGCAGAAAGCGGTTCGGATGCCAGCTTCTTTAAGACGTATTTGCGTGCGAACGCAGAGACTGGATTTCCCCATCTGTCTTGCATTGAGGACGTAGCAGGTTTCGCCGGACGAAAGGGCGACGAAAAGCTCTTCATCGGCGGCGCGGGCGACGTAAGAGGGGGCGTTTGGAAGGAGGGTTCCTCCTGTGACATAGAACGGGGACTCAGTTGCGCTTTCGGCAGGATGGGTCATAACAACCAACTCCAAGAAAGGCGAAATCGGATGCGGGAAAGGGATGCGGGCGACTGCCAACCAGCTTTTCCGGAATCGCTTTCGCTTCAATCTCCATATACTTGCTAAGAGTGTCTTGCTACAAAGGCTATGTCTGGCAAATCAGGGCTGTTCGAGTTGAGAAACGGTTCGCAACTTGCCGTTGCAATTCGATCCATGCATTGCACCGCTTCCCTCAATTTTTATTGCTGTGAACAAAAAACCTTCTGGTAAGTATAGTGTATCGGAGCGAGGCAAGTCAAGGTCTTTCCGCAACTTGACCGCCGCGATGCAACTGGAAACTCACGCCTTGCTGAGGGCTTCGCTTTGCGAAATAAGACCGAACAGTCCTTTTTAGTTTGAAGTTGCGAACTTCCGGTCTGGGAATTTCAGGGAAGGCGTCTTGAAACGCAAGAAAGCTTGCGCGCCAATTGATGATGATTCATTTTGCGCTCCTAATAGCCAGATTCGCCTCATTCTCAAAGAGGGTTTGGTTTCTCGAAATTGCTCCGCCATAAGTTTCCCCTCACGGTCGGAAGGCGTTCCGGAAGTTCGTCGGTTCGACGTAGCGGGTGTGCCACTCCTCCCAATCTTTCTTGTGCGCCTTGTAGACCGGGTCGTCTTCGAGGCGGGTCGGGGGGGTGTCATAGCTCGCTTTTTTGTGCGTGGGAAGCGGGAGAACCGTTTTGTTATAGGTCGTGTTGAAGTTGCCGTCCTTCACCCACCCATCGCCCATCAGCACGTAGTCCCGCTTGTAGTTTCCGGTCGGGGGCGTCTTGTTCTCCGGGAAGCGCAAGTCTAGCTCGTCCCCCGCGTTCATGATGACGTAGCGATCGTCTTTCGCCGTCAAGAGCGGCTTCACTTCTCCGTACTTCGTGTAGAAACCCTCCAGATCCCAC
>JAYVOT010000045.1:0-2788 GCA_043757795.1 Chthonomonadaceae bacterium
GGATTGGAGACAAAAGCGTCCGGTCTCCCCATAGGGCCGTTGACAATGTAGCTCATTGCAAATCCGACCTGACCTCTGGCATAGTCCGGGCATCGGAAAATCTGTTGATTTCGCACGTAGGGTTGCAGAAATCCCGCTTTTAATCCTGTGTAGTCTGTCGGAAGCGCGCCAATCGGCTCAGCGCCTCCTGGGAGACTTCCGTCGTAGGGAGCCCACCATGTTTCGAGAGGTCCTGTGTAGGCAGTCGCGATCTTTAGATTGGTGCAAAGGGCGTCCGACCCGCTTGAAGGGTCGCAAAAGCGATATCTGGAATTGACTTCATCATAATCGCTGCGATACATCGCAAGGGCAATTCCGATCTGTCTGTGGTTGCTGATGCAACTTGTGCGCCTCGCTTTTTCTCTCGCTTGAGAAAATACTGGAAACAGGGTAGCGGCGAGAATCGCGATAATGACGATTACGACCAGCAACTCGATAAGAGTGAATCCTGAAGAGCGGACTTTTTGGTTAAACGTGATTTGAATTTCCAATTAAATATACCTCTTGAGAACTAACTCGTCTTATGTAGGGCATAACGGAATTAAGTTCGTATTTGAATTTTAAATATTGACTCTACGAAATGGGAGAGTTTCGTTCGTTGTTGAATCCGCGCACACATACTTTTTAATACCAGCGGGGCGTCATCGTCATTTTGACTTCGGTTCATTGTGCCATAAAACCGATTTCTATGCAAAAAACATCCCGCTCGTTCATCGCTCTGGTGGAATGAACCGTTTGAAACACTTGGTTTTCCGTCAATCGGTCGGATGCATTTCCTGGACGCCGGGGCAATTAAGGATCCGACCTAAAATTTTTTTGCCGCTTGTCAATTTCTCCTTCAATCTGTTGTTACGCAGACCTGACGACCACCTGACGACCAAATGATTTTTTCGAGAGCGCTTTTGAATCCCATGACTAAAGTCACGGTCTCGGTGGCGCTTCGCGCCGTATTTCCTTCGGACATGAGTCGGACTTGCCTGCCCGTAGGACTGCCATTCCTATGCCAGTTTGCAGGTGCGTTGCTTGTTGTGCATGCTCCGGACCTTGAGTATCGTGTGCGAAGCACACACGGCGGAACGCCACCTAGACCGTGACTTTAGTCATGGGACTCTAGTCATAACGCTCTGTCGTTTGCGTAACATGAGTTTCAATGTCGCATATAGATGATCATGATCTTTTAGTCTAACAAGCATAGCACAATCGAAACTAAAGCAATTCCGCTAAAAATCTAATCCCGGATTTTTTTGAAATTCCCATATTCAAAATAAAGAAGGAAAACAGTTCGCATGACGGGAATATCCTTCACAACCGCAAATGAACTCGCCTTGTTCGCAATGGAAAGGATGATTTGACATGTCTGAAGAGAGAAACGCATTGAGCCGCCGTGATTTGTTGAGAACCGCTTCGCTTGGAGCTATCGGGTTAGGAGCCGCTGAAGCAGCTCTATCGGCACAGGAAAAACCGAAGGAAGTCAAGCCGAAAACGGAAGATCGGAACAAAAATAAGGAAATTCCGAGGCGCCGACTCGGACGAACGAATATGATGGTCACGGTGATCGGGACAGGGGGGGCGGGAATAACGGACGCTTCCATTCTTAATCGAGCAATTGACCGGGGCGTCAATTACATCGACACGGCGCCTGCCTACGGCGACAGCGAGACGATTCACGGCGAAGTCGTAAAGTCTCGTCGAAATGAGATTTTCCTCGCGACAAAATGGTATCCGTTAGCGGATTGGAGCGTTGAGCGTTGCATGGAGTCACTTGAGAAAAGCTTGAAAGCGTTGAAGACTGATCATGTTGATCTCTTGCAACTGCATAGCGTAGACTACAACGCCAACAGAAAAGGGGACTCAGAGGACGGATACAAACGTATCGACAGCCCCAATCTGCACAAAGCGATGGAAATGGCCAAGAAGCAGGGTAAGGTGCGCTATTTCGGAGTCAGTAGCCACAACACGGATCGCAAAGACCTGCTGAAACACGCTATCGACACCGGACTTTTTGATACGATTCTGGTCGCATTCAACTCAATGAACTACGAACAGTCCGGGATGCCGGAACTTTTGGAGTACGCCAAAAAACACGATATAGGCGTCATAGGAATGAAAGCGGGGGCAGGCAATATCAAGGTCGCGAACGCGAAGCCCTTGACAGCTCAACTGGCGTGGACGCTCTCGAAAGAGATTCACACGCTCATCAACTCAAACACGACGAAAAACGAAGACACTCAAGACCTTTGCCTGGCTGCCGCTAAGTTGAAAGTGGGACGGAAAGAGCGAGACTTGATCGAAAAGTACGCCGCCGCCGCGCACAGCGAGTATTGCAGGAGTTGTTCTCATATTTGCGAGAGCGCTTGCCCTGCAGGCGTCAGAATAGCGGATATTCTGCGTTTCGATATGTATCATAAACACTACGGCGAAAATCATCACGAGTTTGCGAAAGATTCCTACCTCCAACTCGCATCTCATGAGAGAGTCCAGAGCATTTGCGGCGATTGTCGGAAGTGCGAAGAGGCTTGCCCTTACGACCTGCCTGTCGTAGACAAACTGCATTACGTAGATCGCAAACTTGCTTAGGGCGATGCGGATGAGACGGCGGGTTGCAAGGAGAAGGGGTTGAGAACCTCACCCCAACCCCTTCTCCCTGCCGTTCGCTGCCGCTCTCTAGGAGAGGGGCTTCCGGAAACCCGCTTCGCGGGTTGAGACAGGCAGCATTGATTGCGGAGTCCGCGAAGGCGAACTTCTTCTT
>JAYVOT010000046.1:0-2788 GCA_043757795.1 Chthonomonadaceae bacterium
TAAGGCGTCGGTATGCGCTCTACTGCCTCGAAGCGCTTTGATCTGATGCATGAGGAAAAAGCAACTCACAGCGGCCGCCCCCGATAAACTGATGGTTAATGCGCCAATCCCGGAGCGATTCCAAAAAATCGAGAGAGCTATTGCCGCAAAGACTAAACCCGCACAAGCCAGTACAACGTTTTTATTCATTACTTTCCCCTATTCTCACGAGAGAATGTTGCGGAACCGTGTACTGCATGACGACATTGGAACGTATGAAGAAGGTTTTCTCCATGACTTCCGCGAGACCGGGAAAACGCTTCATGTCATAGTAAAAGATACGCAAATGGCGATTGTCGTGCAAAGAGTTCTGATTCCGAATTTCAAGATCATGCTTGCAACCAGTCGGATTAGTTCCAGACTCCTGAGAATTGGAAATCGTATCCGGAGTCAAGTTGCCGGGCGCATAAAAAGTTCGCGTGTGAGGTGCGGTCAACGAAGAATGGATTGCAAGCCTCACGACCTGCTTAAGACGACGATTGATCATATTCGATGATATTTTGACATGAGAGCGGATTGCATCCTCTCGCATGGATAGATTCTCAAGCATCTGATATTTGAAAACTACTTTTCCCTCGCTCCATGAGGGCTTTTCGACCTTCGGTCTCTTCACAGGGATCCATTCCCGTTCTTCAACGCATTGATGCATTGCGATCCCCTTGATCTGTTTTTCGGAGCATGTTTTGAGATGTATGAAGACTCAAAATCGTTCTTCTGATCTGAATTCACCTTGCATTTCCTAAAAATTAATCTTTAATTGCCAAAAAGAGATGCAAGCCGCTTCACCTGTTATTTACGACAGGATTTTGCATTATGGCATATGTAAGCGATTTTGGTAAGTTCCAAAACATTATTTGGGAAAAATAGAGATTAATTTTCAAAAAAACTAGTAACTCTAGTGAGTTAATTTCAGAAACTTTCGCAGCAACTTACGCCTTCAAACATAAAGACGAGATGAAAGCGGCAAAAGAGCCTACTATTTTTGCTGTGGGAAAAAATATTTTCAGGGTTAGTTGAAATCGCCCAATCCTACGCCAAGCGACTCCCCTGAAGACCCGCGTGCAAATCCGCGAGAGAACGGAAGCGCTTTAATGCGGAGGGAGAAAAAGAGTTGCTGATTATTTCGAAATGAGAGAGGGTTTGAGGAGTAGGTGAACGAGGCTTCGAGGCAGTCCCACTGATGGGAGACTTGCAGATTCTGGCTTTCAAATTTGCCGGTCGAGCCGTTGTATCGAATCAGTCCGGTCATATTCCACGTCCTGCCGAGGGGCGTTTCAAACTGAGTGTTGATCTGACTGAATTTCCGACGGATGCCGGGTTGTTGCGGGTCGATGCGAGAGACGATATCCAAAGAGAAGGAGCTTCGCGTTCTGATACCCAATCGATTCGTGAACGAGAAAAACTTCCCGGCATTTGGATCGTAAGCGCTCAATAAATCGAAACGAAATACCGGCGTGGGACGCCACATCAATCTGGAAGTGAGAGTCTGAAAGGGTCTATCCCTGGAAGACCCCAAAAGGTCATATCCCACTCTCGCAGTCGCTTGAAAATGTTTATCGTCCAGATACCCCGCTTCCGCCGTTAAACTGTGCGACCTGCCCAATGTGTCGAACTGAAACGGAGTCCCTCCTTCCGGTTGGGAGTAGTCGTATCGAAAATCTATTCCGGAACGCCCTCCCAGGTGTTGTCGAAGACGAGTCGCATTTCGAACAAGATATTGAGCGGCTCCATCGCCGTAAAGCCTCTGCTCAAACCCGCCGCTCGTCGTGACCTCCGTCCTGCCGCGCAACACGGAAAAATCATCCACTTGAAAACCGAGCGTCAGGCGATCATCCTGAAAGCTATGGCTCGGTTCAGAGAAGCGTCCTGCGCCGATCTCTATTCGCAGAGGCAGGCGTCGAAGGTATCCGCTTTTGAAATTATATGTGTTGGTCGTGAAACGGAGTTCAGGCAATCGCTCCAGGGTTCCAAAAGCGCCCCCGGAGGTTTGTACTCCTATCGCCGTCTCCTTGTTCGCCTGCAAAGACAGAGAATACTCTCTAGAATTGTGATCGAACTGAAACTGAGAATCCAGATGCGCCGTTCTGTTGGTGGTGACGAGCCCGCCGCTGACGGACTCCGTCAAGAACCTGCTGAGATCGAAGCTGTAAGACAGGCTGTTGCGATTCGCTCCTTGATCTCCGAATTCAAACGATTGGTGGTAGCCTGCTGAAAATTGACTTGAAGCGAACTTGCCGCTCGTATATTCGCTGTCGTTGGTTCCATATGAAAACGTGATATCGCCGGCTGAGCCATGTTGCGAATCCGCGTGATTGAAATTGAACCGAGTGTTCGTACTCGTTTGCGCGTTTCCAAGCAAGGCGCTGTTTTTTCTGAGTTCCGTATTGAATGCGAATCGATTTCCGCCGCCTATGCCCTGCTGATGCCGAAATCCCGTATTGAAGTCTCTGCTGAATCCGTCCGACAAATAGCCTTGAAGTGTGAAGAGTCCTCCGCTTTGTGGCCCGATGCCGTTTCCAAGCGCC
This sequence comes from Chthonomonadaceae bacterium, assembly GCA_043757795.1. GTDB lineage: Bacteria > Armatimonadota > Chthonomonadetes > Chthonomonadales > Chthonomonadaceae > JAYVOT01. Next base: position 2,565 of record JAYVOT010000046.1, read on the forward strand.
GGAAGTCGACCCGTATTTCCATACCCGAAGGCGTTAGCAATGGTTCCGCTCGTCGCGCCAGTGAATCCTCCGCCTTGAGTTGCGCCTGATCCGGTGTTGAAGAGGCTCTGTTGTTTGCCTGCAAGATACTCCTGTTCAATTCGTATTCCTTCCCCTCTTTTCTGGGTAAAATCGGCTCGCAAATAGGTCGCGGCGTCTTTTCCTTCCGTGAAAGAGTAGGGAAA
>JAYVOT010000047.1:0-10290 GCA_043757795.1 Chthonomonadaceae bacterium
GACAACTACGGTCGCCCGAATCCCGGAAGCGGAAGCGCCGACACTAGTTTGAACCTGTGGGTGAGCGACAATCAGGGCAACCCCGCTCTCATCACCTCAAGAAACAACATGGTCGAGTATGTTTCCGCGGCGAAACAACTGGATCAGGTGGCGGTCGCAAGCGGCAAAGTCGCTATCGATCCGACGACAGGGCAACCGATCTATGACGACTCCCTGACGCCTGAGCAGACCGGAGTTGCGCTGCCGATCACCCCCGGGCGAAGCCTGGGACGCATTTTTATCGGATTGATCGACAACTTGTCCATAGCGGACACGCATGTTCAGGACTTGACTTTCAATCCTTACGACAACAAGACCGGCGCAGACCGAAACGGAATGCCCAAGAAAATTTACGCCAACAAGTTCGATGACGTACGAACCGTCGGCTCGGACAAGGACAACAGGTATACCCTCTGGAATGCGGAAGTACCGACTTTCATTTTGGATCCTATCGTTAAGAACCCGGGAGTCGGGCAGTTCGTTCCGAATCTCGGACTGTTCCACATCAAAGACAAAAACGGGAATATCGACGACAATATCAACGAATGGCTTGATCCTGACGTGCATCGCACCAAAGGTCTTCGTCTTATCCTGCACGATCCCAATTTCTTCTACGACAACTCGCTTGCAGGCGGAGATGGCGATACCCGATGGAAGGTCGGCGGTTGGAAAGATCTGAACGGCGACGGAAAAGTGCAGATTTGGGAGAACTGGAGAGCGGCTTCTACGAACCTGTTGCTCGGAAGCAACTCGAAAATAGACCTGCTCGCCATTGATCGAGACCCGAATTCCAACGCGATCAACTACTACGATGCGAATGGAGCGGCGCTCACAGGCACGGCGACGAAAGGGCTTCCGCATGTTCGACCTCTGGCGCGTTTCGCGCCCGGCTTCGTGCAAAACGATCCCGGAACCCCCTCGTTTTTGGACGCTTCCGGCAACGAAGTCCCCAACTCGGTTCCCGCGCTCTACAATGCGCAGTACACGCACTGGGCGAATCCGTATCGAGTTCTCGTCTATCGCTCGCCCGCCGGAAACCCCATCGACCAGCAACTTTACAACTACTACGAATCAGTGGATGACGGCAGAATCGTTCACGTCCAAAATCTGATGCACGGCGATAAACAGCCTGATCCCTACGGTTTGCCGGATGTCGGACCGAAGTTGTCCGGTGCAAACTCCATCTTCGGAAATCCGAACGCGGAGTTTGCTTACACGGTCGATGCCGAAAGAGGGACCGTCAACTTCGCCTTTCCTTCCACCGTTCTTATTCACGACGCAACCGGCAACGGACTCACTCAGGTCTACGATCCGGTAAAAGTCAATTTGAGTTATGGCGATTTAGTGGTGGGAGACAAACGGTGGGTCGATCTGAGAGCGAATCTCGATCCCGCGGCAAACCCCTTGCAGTGGAATCCGACTGTTACGCCTCTCTCAGTCAACTCGAATTGGGCGGCGGACGTACGCATCACCCCCGGCTCGGAACTCGTCTTCGGACCGGATCAAATTCCAGGAACGCATTACGGCTACCGAACTCAATACACGAGAGTTCCCGCTCTAACCAGCCTGGTGGGTCCGAATCACTACAAAATCAATTATCAGGACATCTCGAATCTGAAAAATCCGGCGGATCCTTCGCAGAGAGTCGGCTTTCTGGAATTCCGAGGAGGCGCCGATCAGGGCGTGGACAATCCTGCACAAGGGCTGTACAAATCCAATGGTTTGCCGGAACTCAAAGTATTTGCGGGAGCGAACGCGCCTTCCGATCCGGTTGAAGCGGCTTACAAGTTTCAGATGAACCGACCCAATGACGTCGTCAAAATCGACTATCTGACTCGCGAACTGATCGGCTTGACGATTGAAGCAAGGCTCTACGATCCGGGTTCAGCTAAGCCGCAGACAACGATTTTGAACGAAAATATCAAAGTGCGGAACCTTCAGCGCTAGACTGTCATCTAAAACAGTATCGGACAGAATGACTTTACGCCCACGCCCGAACCCCTCCCTTAATTGCGGGAGGGGCGAGGGGGAGGCGAACAGTTATTTCAACACCATCAACGCAAAACAACACTCAAACTGTTTAGGGACGAGATAACGATATGAAACCAACAATCCGGCTCTCCTTCTGGCTTACGCTTCCATTCAAAAGCCCAAAACTTTCCCGACGCGCTCATCGCGGACAGACGCTCATCATCGCTCTCGCCGTGATGTTCGTTCTACTCTTCATCGGAGCTTTGTTCGTGACGCAGATCGCCCGAAACCTGGCGGCGGCGGGGCGAAGCAGAGACACGCAGAACGCGAAAGCGTTTGCGGAAGCGGGCGTCAAATACTGCAAAGACCAACTTCTGGGCAGCGCCGAAGGCGCGGACTTCCGACTGACGCCTACTATTCCGACCACACTCACCGATCCCGACATTCAGTGGCTTTCGCAAGGCTTCACCCGACTGTCGCTTACGGGAGGCCGCGCCCTCGTTAGAATCATCTACGATCCCAATCCCGGAGATCCTAGAAGCGAACACATTCGCATCGAAGCGGTGGGACGAAGCGGCGAACTGGGCGTAGCGAACGACCCCACCGTCTACGTGCAGACCGGAAACCCGCAGAGGCTTCGCAGCGAGAGAGTGGCATACGTCCCGATGGGACTTCAGCCGGATCAAATTTTCGTTACGAACAAAGACCGCGGCACGCAAGAGGCGTTCCTCGGAACTCCGCCCATGCTCGCAAGCCTTCCCGGCTCTCCGAACGGCGGATTCGACCCCGCTACTGTTTTCGGCGACCCCTCTGTTTCATTGCATCCGACCGGAATCAATGGAAACGACATCATTATCGGCGGCGGAATTCGTGCGAACTCGAATCTGCGCATCGGCGGCGATGCAAATTTCTATTTCAGCCCGCGAGGGACCGTGAACTCCGGATTCAACCTTTCGCCCGAAGGCATTCACGTCGCAGGCTCCATCTCGCTCTTGCCGACGCGCAATCTGGACAACGGCGGCGGAATCGATGGCGACATCGGCACGAACGACCTGCAGGCCGAGGTGAACCCGCCCTATGCCAACAACAGTCTCGGCGGCGCGACGCCCCCCGTGTCGAATGCGATCAGGGACTCAAGCGACTCTCGTTTCGACACTCAAGCGGGGTTTGTTCGAGACGGTTCCGCCTCAGGCGACGTCAACGGATATACTCGAGGAACCTCTCGACAGGAGCCGCCGCTTATCGACACTCTGGTTTCAGGAACTTCTACGATGAGATACCGCGCCCTCACAAGGGATTCCGGTTTCTGGTTCAACGGCAGTAGAAACACTGGTGAGAGCGGATACGGCACAGGGATTTATTTGGACAACAGGAGCGACAGACAGAACGAGACGGCTGTTCCGGGAGTTGTCGGAGGCTATTCGCAACGCGGCGACTGGCTCGATCCCAAGAACTTCAGCGCGAAGGGATACTGGCAGGGCGCTTTCTACACCCCGCCGGGGATTCAGATCGAACTGCTTGGAACGCGAATTCGCTTTACTCGTACGGACGGCAAAGCTTTCACGAAGCCGGACGGCTCTCCGATGAACGGCGCGAACGGCAAGGGCGGCAACGTGCTTGAAATGCCGTTCGCAGATATAGAAAGAAATAATTTCAGCCTGCCGGACGGAACGCTCTACGTCAGCGCCACGGGGGGAAAACCCCTGCCGAATCTTGCGCACGACGGCGACGAGCCGAACGCTTCGAAATCTTTTCAGGATGCGACTTCGTACGGCGTCAACCTCACCGTGATGGCGGAGGGCAACGTGCGAGTGAAGGGCTTTTATGGCGGAGTGACGGATCCGAGCGTAATTTCCGAAAGCGTCGCAAATCCGTCTAAACCGGTCTTGAAACTCGGTAGAGTTCACCTCAACATCGTCAGCGGAGGAACCGCCTACATCGACGGAAACATCGTAAAGACTGACGGATACGTTCAGAACGGCAAAACGATCCTGGAGCGCGGATCAAGTTGCATGATCATGGCGAAAGACTATGTCTGCGTCAACACCACGCAGTTCGTCTCGCCTCAAAACGGCGTAGGCGTGCAAATCCCGGAAGGAAACGATCCCAGTTTCCCCTCTTCGGAAGTTGCCTCCGGTCAGACCTTCGACCTGGGGATGAGCTTTGGAATTCCAGTAGCGGCCTATATGAAGGGCGGAAATCCCGCTCCGCTTCACTTGATGGTCAGACATGGCGTTGCCGCAATAGGAGCGGCTCCGATCAATCTGTTTATCAATCCTGCCGCTGCTCCGGACAATCCCAACGCCGTCAGCGTCGCCGCCTACCCGTTCGGCGTCTCAATTTTGCCGCCCGAAACCTACGCGCTTGGGAAATCTTTCGATGCGAACAACGTGCCTGCGGACAATCCCGCAGCTGTCTCTCCCATCTTCGAGAGAATCGCTTTCCCGCTGAGAAAAGCGGACGGATCGCCGGTCGTTCCGACGATAGACGGAATGCCGGGGCACGAAAATATCTTGCGGTTCGCAATCGATACGAACGCTTCGTCGCTGACCGATGCGGTAGGACAACCTCTCCTCGGAGGAGGAGCCACTCAGGATTATCTCTTGGGAAGCGTTGCGGTCGCTCCGTTGGACATTCGCATCGAAGCGGGACTCTACGCTCAAGAGCGATCGTTCTTCGTGATACCGGGATACGACCCGAACTCCGATCCGAACGACACCGCCCTGCAATTTCAACAGACCGGAACGCGCCCTTCATACACTCAAGAGGAAATCGCGTATAAGACCGGACTGACTTCCTATTCGGCGGCGCAAGCGGCTCTCTTCGATGCGGACATCGCCGCAAAGAACCGATTCCCGTTCCACGGACAGCCGATGGACATTCGCGTGACGCTCAACGGTCCTGTTTCGCAGAACTTCACGGCAAGCTCAGGCGATCAATCCGCATGGTTCGCAAGATGGGGATACATCCCCACGCACTACGGAGCGCAGGCGACTGAACTCGTGCCGGACGTGCATCTCTATGCCCACGACGCCGGAATCAACACCGCAACGTTGCAGGCGGACTACAATCCCGCGGAAGATCGGGGCGTCGGAATAGATTTCCGAACCTCTCTTGAACAGACGCAAAACATCACGCGCGGTCTTCGTTACACCTATGACCCGATCTTCGCGATGCCCTATGCGACTCCGACGAAAGTTGCGCTCTACTCGGGCGATGCCGTGACAAGCTCATTCAAGCGACAACTCGCCGCCCTGCGTTTCAAAGAAGTCAAAATCGGCTCCGGTGTCGGCGCGCCGATAACAGTGCGACAGATTTTGCCGCCGATCCCGAACATGCCGGTCAGCCCCGGCGTTCTCTATGAGGGCGAGCCGGATCGACCGCTCGTTCAGTGAAGCCGATCCGTCAGGCTCCTACCTGCTTATGGTTGCACAGGTCGCCGGTTTTGCAGGTTTCTCGAATTGGAACAGTTGTTCGTTCAAGAGCGTCTTAATGCTCGGAAGCGAAAACTTCAATGTCGGGAAACCTGAAAAACCTGTCTTCTCTGGAAGGTGAACAAAATGAGATTCAACTTTCGTAAATATAAAAAATGGTCCGCTTCCATCCTGGCGCTCAGCGTAGTCGCAGGCGCGACTCTCGTTGCAACTCGAACTCCCGCGAAGGCGGACGCGACGAGCTATGCTAGCGAACGGCGACAGATCAAAGCGTGCGTTCTCGTCTCCGCCGCCGCGCAAAATAATGCGGGCGTGAAAGAGAACTCCGTTCCGCACGTCTTCTATGTGATGGATCGAAGGCAGGATCTCAAGCCCGCAGGCTGGGAGTTCGTCAATCCGCTCGCAACCTCCACGATCACAGGTCAAATCTACGAACGATGGTTCAAACGCGATGCAGCGGACGCTACGATTCAGAACAACCCTATCTTTCAGATAGGCGCGCCCCTCACTAAAAACATCGGAGCGTATTGGGAAGTCGATCTGGACAGCGTCGGTTCCGACGACCTTCGGCAGTTCGATGTCGTCCTGATGGCGTATCGAAACAACGGCATAGGCTTCAATTCGGAGGAGAGGGAGAAGTTGCGCCGATACGTGGATGCCGGCGGAACCGTCTGGCTGGAAGATGAGGGCGGGGCTGCCGTCAATAGCTACGCGCCCTTCCTCGTGGATGTCGGATTCACTGGAAGCTACGCCGCAAATACGATTCCGCGTCTCAATACCTCGCATCATCCGCTCGTAAATTTTCCGTTCGGCTTGACCAATCAGGAGATACAGTATCTCGGAGTAGGCGAGACCGGCAATCATCAACCCCACTACGACAACTTCCTCGGAGGGACGACTCCGGTCAATCCGCGCTCCATCGCCTCAATTTTGATTAAAGACGCGCAACCGCTCGTCAGCGCCGGCGACTTTGGGGCGGGGCACGTGGTTATCAGCTCCACCGGAATCGCCACGGGCATCAACAGCTTTGTCGGCGGCGCGGCCGCAGCGGGCTTTGGAGGAAACTCAGGGGCGGTCAGCGGGGAGACTCTGTTGGGAGTTCTGCCCACGGACATCAAATTCGCTTATAATATGATGGCTTGGACCAGCTCAGTCCCCACTCAGGGCGTCAACTCAAGACGTTCCGGCGGCAGCGCGGAGAACATCGGCAGCGACCTCGGGCGCAAATGGCAGACTTTGCCCATACTCGCACCCGCAGGACTCGGCTCCGGGGCAGTCATTCACAAGGGAGTCGCTTTCTGGGTGGATGGAAACAACCTTCTTCATGCCTACGACGCGAATCCGTCTCAAGACTTGGACAACGACAAAAACACGGACGACGGAATTCAAGACTTTATTAAAGGCTCGCCTTTCGATGAGATTTGGAACGTAAATCTGAACGGCGATCTTAGCAACCCTATCCGCGTTTCCACCCCGACCATCGTCTCGACGAACGGCACGGATTATGTGGTCGTCACGGGCAGCAACGGCGTGACCGCCGCATATGACGCTTTTCCGCGAGACGCAGCCGGTCATCTGCAAACTACTTCAAACCTGCTCTGGACAGTCAAAAGCGATACCGGGAAGGATGTTGCAAACGAACTCGTCAACTCGAATTCGAACCCGACCCCCGCACCCGCGCCCGCTCAATCGGACGGCATTCTTTTTACGATGGTGAACGCGCAGGGCGCTTCAAACGGCCCTTTCTCCTGGCGCGTCGTCGCTGTCGATCCTTCCAATGGCGGAACGGACGTCTTTTCAGGAGCCGCAATTAATGGCGCGATCGGGAACACGGTCGGCGTCGCGCCCTCCACTCAATTCGCAATGCTCTCCGGATTGCCTAGCGTCGTCGGCTCTTTGACAGTCGGTTACATTCGCGACGAACTTTCAGGCGCCCTCGACAAGATCGTCTACGTTCCCACTCGCGGACCTAATCAAGACCCGACTAAGGGCGGAGATATGGTGACGGGAGCGCTCTTCAGCGTGAAGGGCGAGCCTCTGCGCTTTGCAGACAACAACAATCCCGGAATCGGACAACACCTGCGCTATCGAGTCAGTGCGGATCGAAGAGGAAACTACCCCTGGTTTTTACCGACTGCGGCAAGTTCTCTCGCCCCGACCGTGTTCGTCACCGACAAAAACGGAGTTCCCCTGCGAAGACTGGTCTACACGACCGATTTCGCCGTCAGTTATGATCCGGGCGTCGGAGGAAGAGCGATAGTAGTGACTCTCGTCGCTCCGCTGACGGACGACGAGAAGCTCTATGCGGACTATACGCTGGACTGGCCCGCCGCGCCGCTTCCCCTTGCGAGCGGACCCTCTCTGCCTCCCACTTTTGCGGAAATGGCTGCCATAGTCGGGCGTCGATTCATTATCTACGGACCGAGCAGCAAACAACTGCTCTCCGGAACTCCCGCTCTCACAGGAGATGACCTGCTCATAGTGAACTCAGGAGACTTTGAGGGACAAGATCGAATCTACGCCATACACGATCAGTTGGAGAGCGCCACAGGACGCAACCGAGGTGGAAACAGCCTGCCTGTGCAGTGGATGTTCGCCCCGAACGGGCCGAGCGACGACGACAACCTGGGACCTGGCGGCTTGAAGCCGCGTCTCATCAATATCGACCCGCTCGTCTCTGAAAAAGACGGTCCTGCGCCTCTTGTAAACGCTCTGAACGTCATCGCGACCGATCTGGAACTGATAGGAAGCCCGGCTTACGTCAATGGAGTGGTCTATGTCACCGCGTTCTGCCATATGCGGACATCCGATACGATCGGCGGCTCCGGCACTGGCTTTGACGGCGCTGTCGTGCTGGCGTTGCGAGCCAACCCGGAGACGAGCTTCACCCTGACCGACAACGGAAAAGCGATCCCGATTCCGCAAGATACGACGCCTGTCGTTCTAACTCAGCCCAATCTTGCGAAGCCGAACAGCAACGACATCGTTCTGACGGAGAACCTGAACTTTAAGCTGGACAGAAACACGAGCACGGTCAGCATCGTTAATATGCGCTCCGGCGGCGGGGCGGGCGACTCCTTCAACATGGCGTTGCCGATGTACGTGCGAGTGGGAGCGACAAAGTACGGGCCGATAGTTAACCCGTTGACCGGATATGGCCCTCTGGACAATCTGCTCTGGTGGACGATGATCCCGATCAACGACGGACGAAACTTCGTGGGAAGCGCGACGACTCCGACGCCTGAACTGATTAAGGTCTCGCGCGATGCAAGGCCTGCAAGCGGACCAACCGTTACCGGCGATGCGCTCTACTACGGAACTACGGGCGGCAGCATCGTCGCTATCGACCTGACGGGAATACGAAGCACGGGAGGGCAGACAAAGCTCTATAAGGCGGACGGCTCGCTCAGGGTCACTTCGCAAGCGGTCATTATCGACCCGACGAACGGCGTGTTCCCGATAGGTCAACCGATTATCAACCCGCCGCTCGCGACGACCGGCATCGCAGTCGTAGGATCGCCCGCTGGACTGCTCGCTCTGGACAATCAGTTGACGACCATCGCAGACAACCATCGAATCATCGAGGTCAATCATGCGGGACAAGCGGTTCATACTATCGACGCCACGTCCACTCTCGCCATCGCAGGCGGAGTCAGTCTGGCATCGACGGACAGCGGACAGATCGCAGCGACCAAGATCTCGCTCTCGCGACCGAGCGCCGTTCGACACTATACGCTGAACGACTATCTGCTCTGCGACACCGGAAACAACCGGGTGTTGCAAATGGGACGCGGCGGGCAGGTCAACTGGGAACTGCACAACCTGAACAATGGGATGCTCTTTCTGCAACCGAACGACCCGCTCACGCTGAACAAGCCGGAAGACGTGCAAACCTACACTGAATCGGCTTTGAACGGAACGATCTCGATCTACAATCCGGTTACCAAGGTCACTTACTCCTTCACCGGATACTACTTCGCCTCTCACTACATGATCGCGGACAGCGGAAACGAGAGAGGGCTGGAAGTAACGGACGTAGTGGACATAAACAACAACCCGATCACGATGCTCAGCGACAACGCGCAGTTCCCGAACGTGGTCATGAGACATCAGGTGATCTTCGCAACGCGATCCGGGGAACAAAATCGCGGTTTGCGCTATCGAACTATTCAGCAGTTCTTTACGCGAGGAGTCAATGGCTTCGACACGCTTGTGGCCGCGGCGGTGGACAACGCAAGACAGACGACAGGCGATTCGCAAACGGCAGTGGTAGGAAACGATCTTGGCGCGGCGGACGGACCCGGCGGATCCATCGTTCTCATCCACCGATTCCCGAATGTAGGCGACACATTCAAAGACGGCGATGTTGCGGCGATAGTGAACGCAATGGCGTTTCAAGACGTGAACGGAAACCTGCTGAAGGACGTCAACAACAAAGTAAGCCATCAGGCGATCAGCCATCCGACCTACTTCAGAGAGATGAACGAGGCGACGCTGGTAGGGGGAGTTCTCGTACCGACGCTGAAATATCTGCTTGCGGACGCGAACGGGGTCTACTTGCTGATTCCGAAAAACGGCGAAGCGGTCGTGGAGTGGAGGCTGACCTCAGACGAGTACTTCCGGATGACCGGAAGACCGCTCAAGGCGAACAGCGTTCAGAAGCTCGCACAGGCGGATCCTTTCATTGATGCAGGCGGAAACATCGTTTTCAAACCGCATTACCTGATCACGAACGGCTACTCCGGTCTGGACACGGTCGGAAAGCTCTTCAATAATCAGTATGTTTTACCCGGCGAGATGACCGGGGAAGTCGTGGAAGTCCGAAGTCTGGATTACTACAAGGCTG
>JAYVOT010000048.1:0-2771 GCA_043757795.1 Chthonomonadaceae bacterium
GTTGCTTGAGGACGCTGAGATAAGAGGAGATAGTCGTCTTCTTTATCGTGCCGGGAGCGTCCTTTGCCAGTGCGATGAAGATCACGAATACGATCGCAACCGGTATCGCCAGCATTCCGAGGACAGCGTGCCAACCGTACGATTTCGCGAGCAGAGGAGCAAAGAGAGTGGCGAGGACGGTTCCGGAGTTGCCCATTCCGGCGATGCCCATTGCCAATCCTTGCAGGTGCGGGGGATACCATCTGGAAGCAAGCGGGAGAGCCACGGCGAAAGAGGCTCCTGCGATGCCGAGCAGAGCGCCTACCAAGAGCATGTCCTGATAGGTCCTGGCGAAGAGCCAGCCGTAGAAAAGAGGGATGAGCGTTGCGAGGAGGGAGACGACCCCGACACGTTTGCTGCCGAACTTATCGGAAAGAAATCCTAGCAAAATGCGAAAGAAAGCGGCGGCCAAAAGCGGCGTCGCAACTAGAAGTCCTTGCGCAGAGGCTGTAAGGCCGTTTGCAAGCGTTTGAAATGACTTGCTTTTTGCGGTTAGTTCCCCTGCGGAAGCGAGCGGCACGACGTTGTCGTTCGGGTTTTCAACTCCCGCTGGAACTTCTATTTGAATAAGTTTAGACTTTGCGTTGAGAGCGGCGATAGAGGCCGGATCGGCATTGTCGAGAGAGAACTTTTCAATCGGTTTGACGCTGGGTTTGGTTGCGTTTGCCGATTCCTTAATTGCAAGGATGTATTTTCCGGTCTCATGCTTTTTCGCGTCCGGTTTGCGAATGATGAGGGAATAGGCTCCCTTTGCGACGGAAGCTTGCGGCATGACGTGCAGGTTGCTTCCGGTCAGCGCAATATCGGAGGCGATGAAGGGCGAGAGCGCCCCCAGAATGACCCAGACCATGAATGAGATGTCGAAGTGCAGAAATGCGCTTAAGAGCGTGGGCGCATGACCGCTGTTTTTCAGTTCGCTAATCTTCATAACGTTTTCCTTTCAGGCAGCAGGAACAGTGATTTTGTTGCGGCTCTGCTCTGAGCGGGAAACGCGACGATGCTGTGACTGAAAGTAGGCTTCAAGTCCCTCGGACGTACTCGAAGGGAACTTGAAACTCATTCGATTCTCCCGACTTTGGGAGGAGTTTCCCTCAAAACGTCTCATGCGCGGCAGCGAATCGAACGTGGGGAACAAGAAAGAAAAAGTGTGATATTTCAGAGTTCTAGAAAGCCGATATCGATGATCAGCGTCCCGATAGCGCCTTCCGGTGCGGCGATCTTCAACTCGATGAGCGTTTCAGCGAGCAGATCCTCCACGACTGCAAGAGGTATGTGGCAGACAGAATTGGCTCCCAGCGGAAACCGCCTCATAATCTCGCCATTTCGCAAAACGAGAACATCTATAAGGTTTTCGGAGCTATTTCCCGCTCTAAAATAGATCAATTGAGCGCGCTTTCGCGAAGGCGTTCGATAGCTCATCGACTCCGAAATGGAGAAAGGTTTGCCGAAACCTTGCCCTGAAAAGGCGAAAATTCCCTGCAAGAATTTCGGGGCTGCATACTGCGTAGTTCTTCCCAAGAAACCGTACATGGCGTAATCGTCGCTTGGATCAGCGAGTTTTCGTTTAATTTCTCTGGGCGTTAAAAGCTTTTTTTCCGCTTTTGGCATAGTTGTCTCCATGCCTATGAGCACGGCAGTATCAGCGTGTTTCAATTTAGATTGGTAGATTGGTTAAGCGGCGTTTAAATTCAATTCATTTACAGTTGCTTCCGAACCAAAAAATTGGCGAAGGGACGCTGCATCTCAATAGCTCAAAACACTCTGAATGTTTAAAGGCAAACAGGCGTCGAAATATAACGACAATTGCAACATCAGATAAGTATGAGACGGTTGGGTGAATATGAAAAAATTTGCGCACACTCGACAATGAGGGAAACGGTCGCAACATTGCGGAGTATTGGGGTAGGAGAAGGAGTAGCAAGTTGCAGTAGGAGCCATCTTTAGATAGTTCGCAACATCAACTTTCCTCTTGAAAGAGGTAAGAAACAGACGATAGAGAAGAAATCTGTTCGGGCGCATATCGAAAACTGTTCATTCAGTTCGCGAAATTGAACGATCTCTCACACTATATCCCCGGCAGACATCAACGTCCAAATTTCAAAAAGAACAGTCTTCCCGAAACTTATTTTGGATTATAGCACACATCGATTCAAGAATGCAAGGCGAGTCTGAAATTTCTACAAGGAATGGATTGGCTCTTGAAAGCCTCACTGAATGGCATGGATGGAGCGTTCTCCCGACCGCTCGAGTGCGCAAAGTATTTGCTTCTATTACGGAAGTAGCCTCAAGCTTGACTTTAGCGAGGCTACGCCTTAGGCAGACGTGATGTACCGCATGGTTGTCAATCGTCCCGAAGGGCAGAGCTTTTTCGCTATCTCGCCTTCGGCGGGAAGCCCTTGGGGCAATAAATGCAACTCGCAACGTTGAGAATCGTCCCATCGGGCAGAGCCGCTTTGCAAATGCGCCATTGGCAGAAGTGTTTTTTGGACAATGCTAAGCCCGACCTTCAATTTTGACGCAACGAGTCAGGTTTTCGTTGTCCTAGGAATCTAGTCCTGGAATTTTGAAAGCGACAAAAATCTTGGATTTTGAATAACTAACTCATGTTACGCAAACGATAGAGCGTCATGACGGGAGTCCCATGACTAAAGTCACGGTCTGGGTGGCGTTCCGCCGTGTGTGCTTCGCACACCATACCCAAGGTGCGGAGTAGGCTCACCAAGCAACGCCCC
>JAYVOT010000049.1:0-2771 GCA_043757795.1 Chthonomonadaceae bacterium
CCCCCCCAAAGTTGGGGGCGGCGTGGAGCGCCGGGGGCGCAATTTAAGTGAGACTCCCAATTGGCGGGGCTTCAAAATCCTTAAGTTAACGCATATGGGGTCCGAGGGAAAGGGTTCTCAAAATTGGGAGATTTCGATTTTGATCGCTCTGCTTCTATTTTTACCCTTAAACGTCTTTGCCGGACCTAAAACTCAGGCGGGGCGATATCGGATTGAGCTGACCACTCAGCCGGGGGTCGTTCCTACTACCGGAAGGGCGAAACTGTTTCTGAAAGTGACGGACGACTCAGGCAAACCGGTTGAGGGCGTCTCGATTCATTCGCTGACAAAAATGCCCGGAATGAACATGGGAGAGCGCGAAGAGACTGCCGCTCCCGCTCCCGGACAGCCCGGCGTCTACACGGCTCCTGCGATGTTCGCGATGGAAGGCGGATATGAAGACACGCTTAAGATTGAAGGACCACTCGGATCAGTCACAGCCAAAATCGCCCTTGCGACAGGACAAAACACGGAAACGGCGACAAAGAATGCCGATGGAAACGTCGGAGGGTTCTCTTTTGTAAACTGGACTCCCTGGCTGATCGCCTTCTGCGTCGCGAGTTTCATTGCTTTCGTAATTGTGAGACTGCGGCAAACGGGACAGACGTTTTCTCTACGCAAACTGGCGAATCGTTCCGTCATCGGCGGTGTGATTTTGTTGGGAATCATTCTCTGGGGGGCGAACTATGCTGTATTCCATTTTCGCAGACCCGGTGCGTGGACGCCTGTCGAGATACAGGGGATGGAGATGAACCTCCCCGCGCCGTTGGGAACCGCCCCGGTTGAACTCGCGACTGTTGAGAGCGGAAAGATCGAAAGCGTCGTGCGCTACTCAGGGCAGGCAGTCGCGTTTTCGGAGCAGGAGGTTTCGCCCCGCGTAACCGGTATCATTTCCTGGATGCCGTTCTATGCGGGAGACCGCGTGAAACGAGGACAACTGCTGGCGAAATTGGACACGAGTCAGTCCGCTCCGCAAACTGCGGCAGACAAGGGACGGCTTGCAGTTGCGCAGGCGGGCGCTGAAGTTTCGCGGAAAGACTATCGACAGTCGTTGGCGATGGCGGACGAGGCGAAAGCCGAAGCGGGCATGAAAACGGCCGCGATCGAGGCGGCGCGCTCCGAGATTCAAGCTGAGGAACAGGAGCGCGTCAACGCTCAGGCGAACCTTGAAGCGGCGCAGAGCATGAGTTCGGACGCCGACGCGCAACTGCTGGCCGCGAAGGCGGATCAGCAGTACTGGCGAGAGGAGATCATTCGGGAAGAGAGCCTTTTGAAAGCCGGCGCGATCACTAAAGAGGAGTTCCAACGCGAAAAGGCGCAGGCTCAGAACTCGGATGCGAAGACACAACAAGCGCAAGCGCGCATTGTTCAGGCACAAGCGCAGATTCGCGCCGCTCAATCTGGCGTACTGAAGGCGGATTCGCAAATTGTTGGGGCGAAGGCGAAACTGAAACAGTCGCAGAGCGACCTCGAAGCGCATCACGCTCATGTTCGATCCTCGCAAGCCGCCGCAAGCTCCGCTCGACAGAAAATCGTTCAGGCGGAAGCGGGAGTGCAGGAGGCGAAGGGCGCGTTGGCGGGAGCCGCCGCGATGCAATCTTACAGCGAAATCCGCGCTCAATTGGACGGAGTCGTCACGCAAAGAGTTCTTAGTCCCGGCGTTCTGGTGAATCCCGGTCAAACGATCTTGAAAATCGCGCAGATCTCCCCAATAAGATTGCAAGCGAACGTCGCAGAATCGGACCTGCAAAAGCTGAAAGTCGGCGGAAGAGTTAAAGTAAGTACGCAAAACGGCAAAGCGTCGGAGGCGCGAATCACCTCGCTCGAACCCTCTATAGACCCCAATTCACGAACCGGAGTCGCCGAGGCGGCGATCTCGAATCAGGACAGCCGATTTTTGCCGGGGCGATATGCAACGATGGATTTTTCGACAGGGAACGTTGCGAGCGCCCTCCGCATCCCGACTCGAGCGATCCGGTATCGAAACGTGCCGAATGGGAGCGCAGTCTCGATGGAATCGAATGCGTATGTCTGGATTGCCGAACCGATTGCGGGGATTGACAATCAGTACGCAGTACATGAAACTAATGTCAAGATTGGCCTCAGCGATGGGAAAATGACGGAGGTTCTCGCCGGATTGAAAGCGAGACAAAAGGTCGTCGTGTCCGGACAAGATGTCCTGAAAGAGGGAGACACGGCGAGCTTTTCGGAGGGACGATCTTTAATAGGCGAAATGACGAACTCAACATCAGCGCCCGGTTCCGCCCCTGCGATCTATGTCTGCCCGATGCACCCGGAGGTGACGCAGGATCATCCGGGAACCTGTCCAAAGTGCAAAATGGCTCTTAAACTGAAGCAGTCGGGAGGAAGAGAATGAGACCTTCAGACCAAAAAAATAAAAACGATTTCAACTCCGCCTCCGCCTCGGAGCACAAGCCGAACGCCCTGCATTTGATACACAAATGGAGCATCGAGCACCCGTATGCCGTCATCGCTTTCTATGCGGCAATGATTGGGATGGCATGGGTTACCGTCACTCAGAGCCTCCCGCGCCGCTTCGCGCCCTATGTCGAAAGCCCGATGGTGGGTGTCGTAACGATGATGCCCGGGCTTTCCGCGCAGGAGATGGAGTCGCAAGTCAGCTCCCCGATAGAGCAACAGATGGTTCATATTCAGGGCGTTCGATCCATTCGCTCGACCTCGCAGAGCGGCTTTTCGGTGGTGACCCTTGA
>JAYVOT010000050.1:0-10249 GCA_043757795.1 Chthonomonadaceae bacterium
CGCCACTTCTCAGTCTCTTCTTGAAGAGCGTCGCACATCGCTTGCGGGTCGGGAGGCGGTTCCGGTATTCGCGCGTGTTTTGAAACATCTCTCTCTGTAATATGCTGACGGTCGCAGATGAGCCACTGCCATGCATGGCTCGCAAGGGTTCGTGCGGTCGGCGCGGCGGGCGCTGGCGTCCAATCCCACTTATCCGGCGGCATCAGCCTCAGGCGGTAAGTCATCGTATCCAGGTGCATGCACAGCATCCAGGCATAAGCCTCGATCTCGGTTTTTGGTTCTAGCGGCATCGGTTTACCTTTCGCTTTCAATTCCCAAAACTTTTTGAGAACTATCAAAAAATTCATTCTATTTCGTCCCTGCGGAGCTTCATGAGACTGTAATGAAGTGAATGGTAAAATTGCTTAGTTTATAACCCTAAATCTCTTCCGGCTTCAATTTTAGTTCTTCAGACATTCAAGCAAACTATTGACTGATGTTGCGCAGGAGGACACGTACTGTAGTCTAACTCCCCACAGAATTGAACGCAAAGACAAAATCCATTTCCTTGAATTTAGTATTCACCCTGTCCAATGAATCTTGAGTCTTCTACCTTTGATGTGCGGAGAATTTTAGCCAGGTGATAAAGTCAGCGAGGCTATTTTTGTAATTTGTCCAGCGTGATTGCATTCATGTCGAGAGTAACCCGAAAACATCTGTGAACTTGCGAATCCCAACAAAACCCGGCATGACCGCCTATCCGCCTTCTCCGGAGCGCGGACGATGGCGGCGGCAAGGCGGAATCGTTCGCGCTTGAACTTTTGAGACACGAACGGACTTATAGTTGTCGCACCCGCTGTTGGCGAGGCCGCCTGAATCTCCGCAAATTTTGACGGTGATGATGCTGCCGACAACGATCTTGCCGGGAAGGGCGGCGCTCGCGCCGCGATTCGATTGTCGCTCGCTTGATCGGCTAGCTATGGTCGGTTCGGCTGCGCCTGAGCGCGAAAGATTTATTCTGCGCGCCCCCGGTCCGATACCCGGCTCAAAGTAAGGCACGTCATTGACGATCACGCCGATCGCGCTGCTCGCCGCCTGCACCCAGAGTCCCTCGCCAATATAGATGCCGACATGAGAAACGCCCGGTTTGTAAGTATTGGATAGGAAAACGAGATCGCCCGGCTCCAGTTCAAGAAAGCTCACCGGGCGTCCATAGCGATGTTGCTCTGACGCGGTTCGCGGCAGGCGCACTCCCCAGGATCGAAACACGTACTGCACCAGACCGGAGCAATCGAAGCCGCTATCCGGCGACTCCCCGCCCCAGACGTAAGGAAGTCCGGCGAATTTTCGAGCGAAAGTCGCGAGGGCGGTTCCGCGATCGGAACGCAACGGTTTCCTTCGCAATCGCTCCATCGCAGTTAGAACAATCGCATGAGGCGGCGCTGCAGGCGGGGCGAAGGGCTTCAGCTCAGGAAGAGGATTCGGAGTGACGAGGGCAGTCCTCGAAGCGAATAGGTAGGGCGTTTCTCCCGATTTAGCCTTCGCTTTCAAAGCCGCTTCCGCGCGTTCCCAGGTTTCCCACTCGCTCACGTTGAAAGGCGATTTCAAGCCCTGCTGACGCGCGGAAAATTCCCCGTCCGGCAAGTGCGACCTCAAAAATTGCAACATCCCTTCTATGCCGGCGTTCTCTTGAAAGAAATAAGGCGAGGGATGCCAGACTGCACCGGGAGTTTTCGGGATGGGAAGCGAGCCTTGCAGATCGACTCGAAACCACGTCTTGCCGACCTGACTCACAACCCACGCGCCGCGCTCAATGCCGGTCTCGTTTCGCACCAGCCCCGTCACGGGTTCGGACGGAATTCCCGCAAGCGTCAGCAATCGCGCTTGAACTCGCACGGACTGCTCCCGATTTAACCGGTATCCTTTTCGTAGTAGAGCGTAAAGATCGTCGCCGCTGAGTACGGCGGTCTCTTGCGTGAGGGTTTTGCCTTTTGCAGAAGGGTAGTTGACGGCGCTCCAAATATTGCAAAGGGAAAACCAGTCCAATGGGCTGAGTCTGCCCGCCTCTGCGGGAATCGCGGCTCGAAGACCGCGAACGACGTCCACCAGCTTTGGAGCGGGCGGAACTTCTCGCGCAACCTCCGCGAGTCGCTCGAATCTCCGCCAATCGATCTTCAAATCCGCCCCGGTTTTAGGCATTTCCGGGGCATCCGGATAGCTTTCCTGTGCATAAGCGGAAGATGATCTCTGTACAAAAAAGCAAATACAGAGCAAAGTGAACGCAAATCTAAAGATTTGGAAGGAACGCTTCAGATTTCTTTCAGACATCATTTCTCCAGTTCAACCATTGTAAATCAAGTTGCGCAGGCATACGTCACGGATGTTGATGAGCGGCTGCAATTCCGTCGAATACGGATTTTTCGCCAAATGTTGTCAGAGCAAGCGCCGAAAATCCGGTTAATCAAGCGCCCTTCTCAATCGGGGAAGTCGATGAATTCAGCCCTCTAAATCTCGAAGATGAATATGGATAGGAGGCGAGGAATTTGGGTTTTGTAGAAAGAATCCGCCACACTCTTGCTCCAACTCACTGTTTCGCCACTGTGACGAAGGCTTCCTTCACACTTTTCCGCGCACAGACGCTCTCGCCTTTGCCGGAGTTAGAAATGCACTCCCCACCCAGAACTCTCACTTCCAAGAACGGGCGAGCGCAAATGTACTTAATAGTCATACAGAGGGCGAGGGCGCCCTTCGGGCAATAAATGCAACCCGCAACGTTGGGAACCTCACCCCCGGCTCCTATATGCGTTAACTTAAGGATTTTGAAGCCCGGTTAGCTGGGAGTTTCACGTAAATCCCGCCTCCGGCGCTCCACACCGCCCCCAATTTTGGAGGAAAATTCTTTTAAATCGGGAAGTCAACCCTGATTTGCAACCAACATATCCGCCTAGAACGGTAAAAACTCCCAATAGAAGCTACTTCCCCCCGAAATCGGGGGCGGCGTGGAGCGCCGGGGGCGCGCCAGAACGAACTTTCGGCTTAAGTTAACGCGTATGGGAGGTGGCGGAGAGATGCGAATCGTCACGACGGGCAGAGCCCCTTCGCTATAGCGCCTTCGGCGGGAAGCCCTTCGGGACATAATCCAACCCGCAAAGTAGGGAATCGTCCCATCGGGCAGAGCCGCTTTGCAAATGCGCTATTGGCGGAGGCGTTTTTTGGACATAGCTATGCCGGACCTTCAAACTTGACGCAACGAGTCAGGTTTTCGTTGTCTTATAATCTAGTTTTCTTCCCAGTTCAGCGTCTCTTGAACTGGAGTTCCGAGGGTGTGTTCCTTGTTCGGCGTCTCGCTGTCGTCCGTACTTTTCGCCTCTTCTTCGCCTTCGCTTTCAAGGCTCCAGATCAATAGAACAGGCGGGAAACCTACTATTTGAAGCATGCCTTCGCAGGGATATTTCGGGATGCGATAGACGACTGAAAGAGCGAAGGCGAGCTGACCTGTTTTCGGGTCAGGGCGTTGCACCGTTCTTAAGGAGTCTCCTTCGATCAACATTTTTCCGCCGGGAGCCTCAAGCGGGATGCCGATGGGAGTAAAATTCTTCTCTCCTTCAAGCGTCTCCAACTTGATATCGGCGAGCGAAAACGCGCTCGCCTCCGGGGATGTCTGCCGTCCTGTTAGCGTGAAAGTAACCTCCAGCAAGGTCTCCTGGGACTCTTTCGTTTCTTCCGGCGAGAGCGACGCCCCTAAAAACGAGGGAATTTCAACCTTCGTCACCATCAGTTCAAGGCGTTCGTCGTTGCTTTTTATGCGATCGCCGAGTCGCCAAACCTTCTGGACTTCTCCGGAATAGAGCAGGTGGCGATCCATCCAGGCGACGCAACGACGCATCTCGTCAAGCTTGTGATTCGGCTCCCGCACGCCATGCCCTTCGCGCGGGTAGTGAACGAACTGAGTCGTCACGCCCCGAAGTTTCAGGGCGCGATACATCTCTTTGGAATTGCTGATGAAGGTGTTGTCGTCGTCGTCTCCGTGAATAATTAGCGTGGGAGTCTTGATGTTCCGAACGTACGATCCGGGTGAAAGGCGCGCGTAGACCTCCGGGTCATCCCACCAAGTCGCTCCCAGATAGTCCAATTCCCAACGCGAGCTTGCCGAATTGCTGAAATCGGTCTGCAAAGTGAATATCCCGAATAGAGAGATCGCGGCTTTGAAGCGATCCGTTTGAGAGATCGCCCAGTTCGTCATATATCCGCCATAAGAGCCGCCCATGATCCCGATTCGATTCGCATCCGCAAGCCCCTGCGCAATACACCAGTCTGCGCCTGTGATGATATCTCGATAGTCGCCCCCGCCGAAGTCGCGCCGATTCGCCACTGAAAAATCTTTTCCATAGCCCTCGCTGCCGCGAAAATTCGGTCGAAGCACAAGATACCCTTCGGATGCCCACACCGGGTGTTGATAGTAGTCTCGAAGCGTGTTGGCGCATCGGGAGTTCGGACCCCCGTGTACTTGCAAAATGAGCGGATAACGCTCTCCTTCTTTCCAATCGACGGGATAGGTGAGCAGACCTTCGATCTCCAGAGCGTCGTCGCTTTTCCACCGGACGATCTCCTGACGAGGAAGCCTGTAAGATTTCGCGAAACTGGAATTCAAGCGAGTCAGTTGGTGAGAAACTCCTTTTGCATCGCGTAGAAAGACTTCCGGAAGCTCTTTTTCGTTCTCTTCGATCCAGGCGTAGGCGACCTCTTCTTTCGAGACGGAGAGTCCGCCGCGTTCGCCGCCTGTTTCAAACACGGGTTTCGCATCTCCTTCATTGATGAAGAAAAGTTGCGAACCTGCGCCCACGGAGGCAAGAATAGCGATCCCGCCCGTTTCCGTTCTCAGCCAGTCGTACCCGCCCATATCGTAATCGAGATCCGTATAGAGTTCGCAAATTGCGCTTCCCGGTGCGGTCAGTCCATAAGTTTCATCAGGCTTGAGCGGAAGGAACGGAGCCGGCGATAAAGCGGGTTTGAGGTCGTGTGAAGCGTTCTCAGGATCGGACTCGACGGGAATCCCGGAAATTCCGGAGTCAAGGACGTAGAGCGAAGTCTGCGAGTAACTCAGGTCGGGATCAAAGCCGCTGAGAAATGCGATTCGCGTTCCGTCCGGAGACCATCGAAGCGAATACTTCGCGCCCATGCGTTGCACCAACTTCGTGACGGTTCCCGTTTCCATCTGAAAACGATAGAGATCGCTGATGTGGCTTTCGTCCGGGTCTCCGGAGTAGTTCGTCAAAAAGCAGAGGGCGGAGCCGTCTGGAGAGAGCGAAAAATCGTCTATTCCGAAGTCGCCGTTCAAAATGAGTTGGGGCTTGCCGTCTTCAGCGTCCATTCGCCAAATTTGTCGGCGCAGTTTGTCTTCCATCTCCACAGTCGGATCAATGTATTTTCTTCTTTGATCTTTTCGCGCGCTCTCTACCGGTTTCGGGTACGACTCGGAAGTTAAATAGAAGAAAGAAGCGCTGTTTGGAGACCACTCGTATCCCAAAACGCCCTCTTTGGCGGAAGTGATTTTTTTCGCTTCGCCGCCATCCACCGGTAGAGTCCAAATTTGCAACGTGCCGTCGTCGTCGTCTTCAGAAGCGGCGGGATCGGGTCTTGAAGAGAGGAATGCGAGCGTCTCTCCGTCCGGCGACCACTGCGGGTCGAACTCTCCTTCGTAGGAGTAGGTGAGTTGACGAGTGAAATCATCGGGTTCGCAAACGGAGGCTTTATCAGCGTCAAGGGCCGGCGGAGTCTTGTTCTCGTCCGAATCGCGTTTTGGTTTCAAAGCTTCCGTTAGTGCGGTTTCCTCCTCTTCGGTTCCGGCGATCAAGTCTTCTTCCCCCTCCGACTCCACCCATTCGGTCAACCAGAGATGACTGACCCAACGGCTATTGTCAAAGTCCGCCTCTTCCACTACGAAGGCGACTCGCAAGCCGTCGGGATGAATCTGCGGATCGCTGATTCGTTTCGCTTCCAGAAGAGCGCGGGGAGTAATTCTTTGTTTGGGGGTTGCGGATTCCCGGCTTTTCCGACCGGAAACGGGAGGTTGATTCGTCATGTATAAAGTATGAACGATTTCATGTCATTTGACAAGCGCCCCATTTATTTTGCACTTCCTCTTATATGAAGAGAGGACCGCGAGATAAAGAACGAATAAGCCAGCTTCACCAAAAACAAAATAATTGCAGTCGCGCAAAAGCAGTTGTTTGATTGATCTATTAACTCATGTCTCGGAGTACAAGTTGAGAGGAGGTTGGAGGGTTTGAAGTCCGATGCGCGGACTTAAGATGCCTTTGGACTAAATTACGAGTTTGGAATTAATAAGCGCTATAACTAGAGTCCCATGACTAAAGTCACGGTCTGGGTGGCGTTCCGCCGTGTGTGCTTCGCACACGAGAATCAAGTTCGGACTATGTTTGACAAGCAATGGCTCCTGCGAATTAGCACAGGAATGGCAGTCCTACGGGCGGGCCAGTCCGCCTCATATCCGAAGGACATACGGCGCGAAGCGCCGCATAGACCGGGAAATTGTTTCTGGGATTCAAAAGCGCAAACATGCCGGGGGATATTCAATTCTCGAAAAAATCATTTTGTCGTCAGGTCTGCGTAACATGAGTTAATAACTCATGTTACGCACTCCGTAGGACGAAATGTCCAGGTGTTGAAATGCAAACACACGGTTCGTGAGATTTAGGGTTTGGAAGCGCTCTACGCTTAGCAGAGTGTTGAAATGAAAACACCCTGCACAAAAATGAGCGTTCCGCGGACGCGAGATTCCGGGGTCTCAAAAACCAATCTATTTGCCTCAAATTTGAAGGTCAAGAATAGCTGCGTCCAAAAAACGCTTCCGCCGATGGCGCATTTGCAAAGCGGCTCTGCCCGATGGGACGATTCCCTACTTTGCGGGTTGGATTATGTCCCGAAGGGCTTCCCGCCGAAGGCGCTATAGCGAAGAAGCTCTGCCCGTCGAGACTGTTGATGGCGATGCTATTGAATAAAGACGCCCTTACAGGGGAGTCCTTGCCTTCCGTTCGTCTTGGAGATATGCTTGTCCTGAGCATAACGGCTCTTCTCAAATCGTCTTTCGCGTTTATTGATCTGGGACTGATTTACGGCGGAACCCTCTCTTTGAGAGTCCTGGACAAAGTCGTCGTGACAGCCCCGAGCGGACAGATTGTGATGATCGGGCGCTAATTGGACGATTTGTTTTGAAGAGTTCTGACGCGGAGCGAAGGATTGCTCCGCCTTTCATCCTTTTACAATAAAATAAGACTCATATCGTTGTCAATTATCGAATTGACAACGAGTTTTTTGCGAAACCGGAAAAAGAACAAAAGTATGTTGGTTGGGAGATTTTAAGCGGCTGCTCCAATTGAAGTTGATGCGGGGGGCAAAATTCGGGGTTGCGAGCAGGGACATCCATGTCGCCTGATCTCAATCTTAGGTCATCAGCAGCGCTCACTCGAATTGATTATTCGACGGAGACTGCATTTCGGCTTTCTTTGGAGAGCGTATCCCACCCTCCAATTCGGTACATAGGCTTTTCGCAAACAGCGCATTGACCTTTGAGGGCTGCGCCGCCTCTACGATTAGCGGTTTGAATTGCGCCTTGCATTGTTCGGGATTCTCTGCAGTGAGCGCAGTAGCCTTGAACCTGAAGGCGTCCTTCGGAGCGCCTGCTGTGGTTTTCCATCTTGCGCTACGCTGATTTCTTGAGTAGGGGCAGACCCGTGATTGCGCTTTCAGTCACGATGTAGCCTTCGGGCATACTCTCTTGAGGCACTTTACCGCCTTCTGATGAGACTTCTTTCTGAAAGAAGTACAAAGACCGCTCGCCTCCGCGAGACTCCGTCTTTTTGAGGTGCAGGTAATAATCCACGCCGTTCCTAACGCTTCTCACCGAAAATGCCATTTACTTCTCCTTAATATGAATGAAATTCGTTCTGCATACCCGGTTTGACGCCCTCTTGCAGAAAGGATGAATCACGACAATGGAAGCTTTCGTGATGTTTGAGCGGACTTCTTTTTGGGAATTCTGATCAGAGTTGGTATGAATTTTATTTTGACCGCAACTCAGTGACGGTATAATAGCATAACCTCCCTCGAAACGCAAGCGTCAACGAGAATTTTTTACAGGTTTTTGCATTAAGAGTTCAGGGAAATATGATCTTTAAGTTCGTAAACGAAAGGGTCTATTTTCCCTGTTCTTCTCAACTCAAAAAAATTGCAGGTCGAAAACTGATTTCGACCTGCAATTCCAACGTCATTCCTCTATAATTCGCACGCCAGGAGGAAGCCGCGTCATGCCCAAGAGAGGAGTTGAACCTCCAAGCCCTTGCGAGCACTGGCACCTGAAGCCAGCGTGTTTGCCATTTCACCACCTGGGCGAGACCGTCATGCAGTCCGATTATGATTATACAACAGAGCTATCCATCTGTCAAGTTGATATAAGGAATGGACGCGGATGGTTCTTCTTGAAATCTCTACGCCAGACTCTTTTCTTCGTCCGTAACCACCTTGAAAGAAACGAGATTCGAGACCCCGAAAGTGGTGGTTAAAGCGACGTCGGCAGCGTCCCTGCCTTGAGCCATTTTGACCCTGCCAATTCTTCGAACGTTGTGTCGGGCGTCGAATGGATGCCATTCGCCCTCCAGAAAGACCTCGAAAAAAGCGCTGAAATCCATTTCTAAACCGTCGGGCGGCACTCCGATGTCTCCCAGATATCCTGTGGCGTAGCGGGCGGGGATGTTCAGGCAGCGACAAAAAGTCAATGCAAGGTGCATGAAATCGCGACACACTCCTCGTCTCTCCTGATAGACATCCCAGGCGGTTTTCGAAGGGCGAGCGTATTCGTAACCGAACTCTACATTTGCAAATACCCAATCGCAAACCGCTTGAACTCGACTCCAACCTAGAGGCGACTCTTTGAATAACGTCCAGGCGATGTCCGCAAGTCGATCTGACTCGCAGTATCGTGAAGGGAGTAGGAACTCCAATGTATCATAGGGAAGCTCTTCCACCGGATGTTGTCGCGCGTTGGGAAACGCAGGTTCCGGTTCATTCGGAAGTTCGATCAGATTGTCATATGAGAGTCGCAGATCGCCTATCGGGGCTGAAACGCGCGAGCATTGATTTCCAAAACGGTCTAAATACAGTTCCAACGGCAAATTGGGTTCGACAGAGAGAAACTCCGAGTTTTTCAGGCGAGGTCCGAGGCTAGGAAATACATGAAGCATGAGAACCATTGGGGCAGGCGACGGCAGGTTGAAAACGATCTCGTAACCGATGCGGATTATCATGGCTTCTCCTTAATAATGTCGCCTCGCCGATGCGAGAACGATCTTGTCCATTTCCGAAATGCTGATTCTGACGAGCCGCGTCGCTCCGCTTCATGATAAGTTCGCTATTGAAACCGGCATTCCTCCTGAATGCGACTGTTTCTAATTGACGTTTAGACTAATTATTCAACTATAGTTTTATTTTTGCCCTTGTATCAATACCTTCGCCAAAAATAATTCGGTAAGAACAAGTAATTAGGGGCTTCCTTCTCGCATAGTCATTTACGAAAAAAACATCGAGAGGCAAGGAAGCCCATGAACATTTTACCCTTCTTCCCTTGTTTGTCAAACCTTATGCCTGCCGCAACTCTTCGGCAATTGCAAATCATCGCTGCCGGCATGCTTTGCTCATCCGGGCGGTCAACCCAACTCGGCATTTCCGGATGTACCGAAAAAGGAGGAAGCTATCGAACCATAAACCGTTTCTCGCATACGAAAATAGATTGGGATAAAGTGTTGCAACAGTTCCGGCAGACCCCCATCATGACCCTTCAACGCCCAATATTCTCATGTCCGACGAGACCGTTATCAGCAAGTCCGGCAAAACGACGCATGGACTTGACCGATTCTACTCGTCAATGGCGTCCAAGCCGATCCCGGGAGCGGCTGTCTTTACAATTGCAATGGCCAACACCCATCAGCGTGAAGCGATCCCGATCTCCTTCGACCAAGTCAATCCGAACAGAGAAATCAGTCTCTCCTTCTTCATGGCAAGCCTCGGACGCACCTTGTTAAAGACGATGCGGAAGGAGTTTCCTGACGCCGGTATTTTGAATTTGAAATCCTACGCTCGTGGCGCTGGATACGTCTCCGAGGCGATGAAATACCTTCAGGAAAAACCGGAAGCAATTAATTGGGATAGGGTTTTGGCGAAAGTGTCCCGTCTCGGGTTCATCCACAACGTTTTG
>JAYVOT010000051.1:0-10239 GCA_043757795.1 Chthonomonadaceae bacterium
CAGCGAGATACCATTTCGCCGACATCTGTTTCTCCGCCTCGATTCGTTTCACCGGGTCTGAAAGGGCGGCGATCTCTTGAGGAGATTGATAGTTGTCCAGCTTCGGTATGACAAAGTCAAAGAACGAGCGTTGTTGTTCCTCCGTTTTCGGGATGTTCCAGTTGACCTTGGACCACAGTTCGAGAATCGGGTCTGAAAGTTGCGCGCGACGCGGAGGTTCGTTCGCCCCGCGCAAGATCTGCGCGAACTGAGGCTGCACCAATTCGGGAACCGCCGGAAGACTGACTGAGCGGGGGTCGCTGACGGAGCTAGCCGCGAGTTGCCGCAACTCCTCGGGTCCTTTCAAAGAGTAGTCCACTAGAAACGCAGTCAGCGGCTGATAAGGGACGTTCGCCCCGCCTTCAAGCCCGGCGCGAATCAGCGCCAGTTGATGATCGTCCTTCCCGCTCTTCCACTCTTTCGCGGCGTGATCGAGGTAGTAAGTCGCCGCTTTCCCCATCATTTCGCCGGAGCCGGGGGTGACGTACCCCATCTGACCGGGACCTCCGTCCCCGCCGGAAGTCTGGAAGAAAGTTCCTCC
Organism: Chthonomonadaceae bacterium; assembly: GCA_043757795.1. GTDB lineage: Bacteria > Armatimonadota > Chthonomonadetes > Chthonomonadales > Chthonomonadaceae > JAYVOT01. The sequence goes on from JAYVOT010000051.1 coordinate 581, forward strand.
GACGCCGATGAGGCGCGAGGCGAGACGAAGCTTGACTGTTTCATCGCCCGGCGCGTCCAGTTTTTTTGTGATCGCTTCGAAGAGAGTCGCCAACTCTTTGTACTGATGCTCTGTAGAGCCGTTCGCTTTGTGCCCGTTGGCGACGAAGAGGGCTTGGGTCGCGTATCGGGAGCTGTTTTCCGCGAGAGCGTTCGACTCAGGGCGGGAGAGCAATGTCAACCAACTCGCGTTGATTGCGTTGCGAACGGGGGGATTCCAAATCCACCACTGCCACGCCGCTTTGACAGCCCATGCGCGAACTGCGGGATGAGGATCGCGGTTCATCGCCCTATCTAATACAGAGGTCAGGCGAGTCCAGTTGACGCTCGATTTTGGCATCACCGCGTCCGCCCGAATTCCAAGCGCCTGCATCGCCTGAGAGCGCGCATCGTCATTGCCGGAGTCGCAAATCGCAAGCGTTTCGTTCCAGCCTTTATCGTCAAGGAGCGTCTGTTTGAGTCCCCATGTCGCTGCGTCTCGCACCATCTTCACGCGATCCGACAGAGCTGCTGTCAGCGGCGCGACTCCCTGAATCGAGTGCGTCGCGCCAAGCCCGATCATCGCCCAATATCGAATAAGCGGACTTTCGTGTTTCGCCGCTAGGAGCAACAAATCAGCGAACTTAGGCTCAGCCGATAAAGCGAGCGCCTGAACGCGCTTCAGGGTCTGGATGAGGCTCTCGTTCCGCTTCGGCAGGTAATCATTTCGATTGATCAGTTTCGGGGTCTCCGGGTAGAGGCGAGAGAGAGCGTGCAGGGCGTAGGCGGTGCTGACGAATCCTGTCTGAGCCGCCTTATTCCAACGTCCGGAAGGCTCCTGCATCGCCAGAAGCGCTTTGACGCCTTTCGCAAGCGTTGGGTCGTCCCTCTTCGCGCCAATCGCCCAGAATGCGGACACGGCGAGCGCAGTGGGGGAAGGATCGGGGGCGCCATCGGAACTTTTCCAAGTTTTGCCGCCGTCGGGCGAACTTCCGGGGCTGAAGCTCCAGCTTCCGTCCGCGTTTTGAATGGCTCGAAGTCTAGCTTCGTCCTGCGCCGTCAACGCCTTGACTTTAGTTGAAAACGCTTCAACAGCCGACGGGTCGGACTTAGCGGGAAGCGCCAGTTTCGCCTCAGCATCCGCCGCCTTCATCGACTCGAAGGCGTAGGATTTGATCGGAAAAATCTTGCTGAAGTAGCTCAATCGAAGCGCAATATCATCGGTATACGCGATGTTGGCTTCCACTACGGCGCGGGCTTTCTCCTCCAGTGCGCGAAAATATTTGGGGTCTCCCGTTTTTTCCCAGGCTGTCTTCAGAATCTCGCTGGAAAAGGTGTAAACAACCACTTGCCCCACGTTCGAGCCGGGACCTGCCGCGTTGATACCGCCGGGGTCTCCTGTCTGCAATACGAAATTTGCGGTGCGAATCTGTTGTTTGGAGTGGAGTTTGGAAGGTTTCGTTACTCGCTCAAGGTTCACGATATTGTAGCCTGCGGCGCGCGTGCCGGCGGGCCCGTCTCCTATGTCAAGAGGGGCGAGACTCGTGTTGTTGGCGGCGTCTTTCAGGACGTTGGTAGGTCGGAGGCACTCGTACATCACGTTCGTCATGTGCCAGAAGTTTTGCACATTTTCTATCCTATAGCCGTTTGCGACCGGAACCGAAGGTCCCCAGACTCCCGATTGGGTGTGACAACTCATGCATTGCGTCCCAAGCAGATTTCCCGTGTCTCGAATTCTCCTCTCAACGCTGATTCCGCGAGGTCGATTCGTCAGCCAGGCGTCCACCTGCCCGATGTGCTGATACATCCCTTGTCTGACCGCCATTTTGGGGTCGGCGTAGGGTCCCGGTTTGAGAATTCGCAACTGCAGATGATAGCCAGGCGCATTCGCCTCCACCCGTAGAAAATAGGTCTCGCCGGGCTTGAACAATCGAGAAATCATTGAACGGTGCGCCTCGTCTTGCTGATGCACCCGCTCGTTCGGGTTCTGTCCGTCCAGAAATTCGGCGACTCCCGCAAGAGAAGCAGAGGCGGTTGCGTCAGGCTTCGCAATCGGCGCTTTATTTGCAACATAGCACCGGATTCGCGCCGCTATCGACTGCCCGGGAATTCCGAGTTGTGCTGTCATCAAGCGAGGTTCACCGCCCTTGTAAACGAGACGAAACCAATCTTCGCCTGACTCACCGACTTTGCCGTTGTCGAAAAACTCCACGTCGTCAGCTCCCCCGGTAATGTCCCAGGTTCGAACCTCGTCCCCGCGCCCCGCCGTTAGCGCGATCGGTTGCGCCTGTTCGGGCGAGTCGTTCGGCTCTGTTTCAACGAGAGTCTGGCTCTCCAATGGTTGAGATTCAGGCGAAGCTGAAGCGATTAAATTCGTTTTTGGGGCAGCAGATTTTGTCCGCGCCTCGAAATCGACCGGCTTGACGGAAACGCAGACGGGTGCGACCTCGCCGACTTTCCAGGGCGTGTGCGAGGGCAGGGAGGCGATTTGCGCGGCATTCCCCTTCTCCCGCCAACGCGGCGCTGTGTCTCCCACGGGAACTTCATCTATGACAGTATTAAGGCGGAGGACGTATCTGCCGGATTTCGGCGCACGGTAGACTACGTAGACATCGCTATCGAGGGCGTGAAGTATTTTCCGAAAACCGAAGGAGGCGCTTGCGCCGGGGATTGAATTCGGGGGAACCTGAGCTTTTTCAAGGGATTTAGTAACTGATGAAGAGGAGGCGTTCTTGGCTCGGTCCGCGTCTTGAGAAACTTTCGCTTCGCCTAGAAACTCCCATTCGACAGCTAATCGTCCATTCGCCGGAAGCGCTGAAGGCTTTTCGAGATGAACGGAAATTTCAATCGTCTTGCCTGCGACAAGATCGCAAGAACTCGACCACTTGCCGGAAACCTGTACGATTGAAGAAGGTTTAGAAAGGATCGACTGAGACGGGGGCGTTCCTGCAAGAGGTTCCGCCGGCAACGCGTCTGCGCTATTTGCAGGTACGACTTCAACTTTCGCTTCCGAGGCATGCGGCTTGCGCCCGTCTCCGCCGGGTTGAGCGATGAGTGCGGCTCCCCCCAATGCGAATATCGCGATCCCCATCCCCCAACCGCCTAATCGCACTGTCTTGAAAACTGATCGTTTCTCGCTCTGTCGCATCGTTCGCCCTCCGATAAAGTATCTCAAAGTAAATCTATTGTACCTATATTTTAAGACGAATTTGCAAAGGGTTAGTTGCAGAAACGGCATAACGCGTCTTGATGAAATCGTCGGTTCGGAGCATAGCATTGAAGACCGCCTCTTTCGTAAAAGAGCGGAAAATCGCACTTGAACTTTAAGTCGAGGTAGCTGCACAAGGACGCTAATTCCGATTCGGCTACACATTGACCGTCATCCTCGCTACGCAACTTCACCGAAGCGATCTGCTTTCGCAAGATCGCCGGGAACGATATTCATTGGCATTGCCCGATGGACTGACTCTGCGCGAGATGTTTTTTGTACGCCGCCCGAATGTCGTCCTCTGACAGTGCCATAGCACAGCAGGCCTGACCGCCGTAACTAGGTGCAAGCGTGCGTTAAATCTCTTTCAATTATGGCGAACCCTCACGAGGAGCGCGCGTAAATTTGAAAATCATCGCTTTTTATGTACTTTAGATAAGTTTTGACGAAAAATCGAAAAAACCAAGTTTTTACCAATGAAATACATACTCTGAGCTTTTATGAAAACATTTTAAGAATACTCTTGACAATTCATACTCCCTTATGATAGTATACGATTATCTCGAATACTCTCTTAGTTCTCGATCATTCTAGAGACTGTTTCAAGATATTCCTAATTTATTATTATCCTTTCAAAGGGGCAAACTATGCGACGCAGCAATGGATTTACTCTCATTGAATTGCTCGTGGTCATCGCAATTATCGCGATCCTCGCAGCCATTCTCTTCCCTGTTTTCGCACAAGCGCGCGAGCGCGCTCGTGCCATCTCTTGCGTTTCCAACCTCCGACAAATTGGCGTAGCAAGCGCCATGTACACTCAGGACTATGACGAGACCTTCCCATGCGGTTGGGGCGGACCCTCTCTCGAAGCGCAAAAGTGCATGTGGAGATATTCTCTTCAGCCCTACATCCAGAAATACGGCAGCCAAACACTCGGCCCGTACGACTCTGCCGGTTACACCGGACAGGGCGTCATGGTTTGCCCGGACCAGCCCGGAAGTTCAAAGGATTACGGCCCAACAAGTTACGGCTATAATGCTCATAGCGGCATGACTCGAGGTTGGGCGGACTTTGGCGGGGGCGCAGGCGGATTTCCTGGCAATAGCCTTGCAGCCATCTTTCAACCCGCCTCTTACGTCGCATTCGCAGACGCTGCGGAAGTCGGTAACAACAGCAAGAAAGTTGACCCGAATGTTGACGACGGATCGCCTGCCTGGACAGGTTGCGGAACAGACAACGGCGGGCCCTACAAGTTCAATCCCGACGTATGGAAAGAGCGATGGAGCGTAGACTGGGACTTCGGAGTTCCCGGATACGAAGACTGGGGAAGTTGCCGCAATGGCGGACGACGACCGATGCCGCGCCACTTCAAGAGCTACAATGCCGCCTTTGCGGACGGACATGTCAAAGCTCTCAAGAGCGGCACGATGAAGGTCAAAGTCGGAACAGCGGAAGACCTGCTCCACAACCACGAATAGAATATCAACCGTATGAAATTCATCATGCGAAAAAATCGAGGGACGTTCAACAACGTCCCTCTTTCTTCTTCCGCTGCGGACACGATAACCCTTAAAAAAGGCGGAAGGCTTGTCAAAGCAGTACTCCTCTCTATTGCAGTTTGCCTGGGAATCTGGGGAGTCTTGCATCATCCGCTTTATGAAGAGTTTCGCCTCTCGCGACTAACCCTCCCGCAATTTCAAAACGAACTGAAAAATCACTCGGACGATCCTGCTTTCCTCTACCACTTAGGCCGTAAACTCAATCAGAGTGAACGATTTGTCGAGGCAGACCCTTTTCTCAGAAAAGCGGTTGGAATCTCACCGGAGAATCCCTCTTATCGCGATGAATGGGCAAAAGCTCTGCTCGGCAGCGGTCTCACGACAGCTGCTTATGGGCAACTCCGAGAATTCGCCGGAAAAAACGAGAACCTGGCGGAGGCTCATCTCATACTGGGCAAATTCTACATCACTCAAAACTCGATGAAACGCGCTAAAGAAGAGTTGGACAAAACAATAAAGCTCGATCCGACTCTCGGCGAAGCGTGGGCGCTTCTCTGCACCTCTGAAAACAGTCTCGGAAACGAACAATCTTCACGTGAAGCCGCAAAAAAAGCAGTGGATCTCAGACCTGCAAACGCCGGAGATCGTCTGATATACGCCCGCTTCCTATTGCGAGCCAACCAGACTCAAGTTGCGCGCAAACAGTATGAAGAGGCTTTGCGGCTGGCCCCAAATCAGTGGGACGCACACAGAGACTATGCCGAATTCCTTTTGACTTACGGGAACGATAAGGATCTTCCGCTCGCATTGAAAGAAGCGAAAGCGGCTGTCGAAGCAAACAAAACCAATTCCTCAAGTCAACTGACACTCGGACGCGCTCTAATTAAATCAGGAAGCCTTTCCGGTGCTATAGAACCTCTCACACGCGCCGCTGATTTAGCTAAAGACGAGTCGTCCCCCGCTCTTGAGCTAGCGCAAACCTACCGCTCTTTAGGACAATCCAAGGAAGCTGAAGAGTGGAATCATTCCTATCTAGCGCGCAAGCAGTTTGAGCAAGATCGTTCCGCTCTGTGGGAATCGTTGCGTGTAAACCCTGAGAACTCATACCTTCATAAGAAATTGGCGACTCTATTAGGCAAACATGGAGACACGGAAGGTTGCATCCGGCAATTCGCATCTGCAATGCACTGCGCTGTGGATGCGCCTTCCGCTCTGATTCCAGCCGCAAACGCTCTCTCGGAAGGCGGTTTCGCTACACAGGCTTTGCCTCTTGCTCAAAGAGCGGTCGCTGTGGCGAGCGCAAATCCGAAAGCGCATGAAGCTCTTGGGAACGCCCTTCTTTGTACCGGACAACTCCATCAAGCGGGGTTGGAATATGACAAAACGGTTGGGTGGGAGCCGGAACGAAGGGAGTTGCTGAAGAAGAAGCTTGAAGCCTACTCCGCTGAAAGGGCGAAACGACCTTCCCCTGCCGAGCAAATTTATCGGGATGCCAAAAAAATGGCGCAAGAGCAAGTCGGACCAAGACAAATGACGCCTGAGGTCGAGACCCTCGCAAAACGCGCTGCCGACCTTGAACCCAATAACCCTACCTACGTATGGTTTCTTATGGAGGTGCAGATCGCGCAAAAGCGCAAGGAAGAAGCGATCCTGAGCGCAAGAAAGTTGCTCCGGCTTGTGCCGCGAGACTCCAGAGGGAACGCCCTCCTCGGTCTGCTTCTTGCTGAAAAAGCGAATACGCCCGCTGAATATCAGGAAGCCTCAAAATACCTCAAACAGGTTGCAACAGACCCCCTCGTCAAAGCGACATACCATTATGGGCTAGGAGTACTCGCCCTTCGGCAGAATCAAGGCGAAAACGCTGTACGGGAGCTGAAACTTGCCGTTAAACTGGACCCTAAAAGCGATGTGGGACTCTATCAGCTAGCTCTCGCGCAAAAATCAGTCGGCGACGATCCCGGTTCCGCTCACACAATGGCCGCCTACGCAAAACGCCAGGAGAGTAAGAGGCTCTTATCCGAAGCGTTAGGCGATATTGCGCAACATCCGGACGACCTGCAACTTTACGAAAAAGCTGCGAAACTCTACGAGCGGAAAGACCTCAAAGATCAAGCGAAAGCGATACGCCAAGCCGGTTTGGACCGCTCTCATGATAAATAATCGAGCGGAAGCTTTTATAGACATTCATTTCGCTTGTTTTTGCATCGCTTGACTAAATGTCAAGCCTATTCAACTAGGAAAGAGAGATCATTTCAGTGAAAGATAAAATCACTACGCCAGTCATCATAGGGGCGATCGTGGGGGCTCTTGCGTTAATAGCCGTTATAGGCTATTTCGTCTTCAGACCCGCTCAGTCCACAGTGTCGGCGGCTGACGCCCCAACCTACGCAAAACCGGGCGGAGCCAGCAGTTCATATGGCTCAACTTACGGCCAGAACCCCACCAGCCAGCACCCGGGGGGAATGAGTTCTCCCCCGGGAGCTTCCGGCGCGCCTCACTAGATTTTGCAAAAGCCTATTCGATTCTTATTGCTATATAACCTTGTGAAGCTGATTCTTCCTTTGATATCCGGTTATCAAAAGCGGGTATCGCTTCACAAGGACTTCATTATGCTTGGATCCGAAGGGAGTAAAGCGTGTCCTCAAATGAAGGCGGCAACTACGCTGATAACGGCGAGATCAAGTTGATTCTAATCGGCGTCGTCGTTATTGCGTTATTCCTCTTTGGAATAACCGCTTGGCAGAACTACGCAAAACGTCAACAGGTAGCGCAGATTAGAAAAAATTTCGAGACCGAACGTGCAAAACACCCTTTCCCAGACATTTCAACCGATTTCGATGCTGCAGAAGCCAAAGCGGATGAACTAACGCTTAAGTGCAAAGGCGACCTCACAAAACTTTCGACGGATGAATATGAGTGGCTCAATGGCGCTACTACAAGCCACGCAGCTGAGTTCCTCGCAGGTCGATATAAATTGTTGATGAAACAGGAAAAGGAGAAAAAAGAGAAAGATAAGAAGGAAAAGGTTTTGAAAAAAGGGTAATGCACAAAGTCGTCACATGCAAATTCTAATTTATATAAACACGTGATCTTAATGTTGATACGGATAGAAAGCGACCAGGGGAAGACGCGCGAACAGGGAAGTCAAAAGCTTCAGTAATTATCAAAACTAAAAGATGTAAGAAGCTCGTTGTGAGCGTTTCGCGCTGCCCATCCCGGAGAAAAACCTGGAAGTCGCTATTTTCGTCTCTACTCAGTTTGATTCGTTTGCAAGGCGATCAGGATTTCAGCCCGAAACTTGACGCCCTTACGTGGGTGAGCGGTGGAAGTGAACCATCTTCCATGCCCCTGAGAGCTTGCAGAAAACGCGAGATTCGTTGAAGGTTTGCCATCGGGGTTTGCCGTCCTCTTCGAAAGTCATCAGGCGCGTATAGGTGACGATACCCGTATCTCCATAGACTTGGACTCTCGGAGTGAGCATGTCGAACCGACTTGGTCTGTTCAAAGGATTCTTAGCCATCAGTTGAATGAGAGCGGAATGAAACTCAAGCCCGTCGATTCGATAGGCGCAGACGTCTTCGTAACAGGAGAGATCGTCCGCAGCGTGCAAGGCGTAAGTCTCCCAATCTCCTGTGTGAATTGCCTCCAGCATCCTCCAAACGATCTCCAGAAGCTCCCTTTGCACGCCATCCAACCGGGCGTCCTCAATCATTGATTTTTCATACATGTTAAGGTTTTCGTGTCCCATTCGTATTTTTGTTTCCGTTCGAATTCGAGTTCGGATACTGTATCGCCCTGTTCGAGTTCGGCGGCAGAATAAGATAGCTTCCTTGAATGGTATTTTTTGGCGCTAGATTGTCCCCGAAGGCGATCTGAAAATCCGGAGCGGGAACGACATAGATTGAGGCGTTGCCGGACCATCGCCATTGAAGTCGCGCCGCGGGGGCGATGGCGTTCAGGGCGTCCGGAAGCTGTCGCGGTGACAAATGTCCCCACAAGCGAAACTTCAAGCTGTTCGGGATCGACTGATCGACGTAAACGGAGACGTTCGCCTGCTGTCCAAGTTGTTGAAGCACCGATGAGACCGCAAGCGGTTTTTCACGGGGAATATCAAAAGAGACGAAGCGGTTTCTCTGAATGAAATCGTTGTACGGAAGTCCGTTTACAGGCTGATTTGTTCCTCCCTCGGATAACTCCTTCTCATTGGAGAGTCCGTTGTCGAGCGTGAAAGCCTCCGCATTATTCCCTAGAAGTTCTTTCCTCGCGATTCTAACTTTATCTTGTTGTGTCGGCGACGCTCCCCCTCTTGCTTTAAACCCGGGGTCTAAGTTCAAAGAAGATTTAGAAGCGTCTTTGACTTTAAGAGAGGCGGCGCTCCTCTTGTCGACGCCTCGCGTTGGACTATTAAGCTCTAAATCGTCCGCGGTTCTTGAATTTCGTCCCGAAGAAGACGGCAAATCCAGAATTGAATCTTCTGGAAACTCAAGTCCCATAGTTCGCAACTGAAGCCTGAGCTCCGCATTAAGCGACTTCAATTTCGTAAATGAGGCTTTGACCGCCTCTTCGTCGCGAGAAAATCGATAGATGCCGTTCTGAATCTGGTAGCGAAGGAAGTTCTGCTCGCAAATCTCTTTTAGGACGGTTTCAAGCGGCAGATCCGACAATGAGAGCGTGATTTGCCCCGTGACGGTCGCGTCAGGCGCAAACATCTTCTGGCCTTGTTTCAATACCGCTTTCAAAACGCTCAGAACATCCGCGTGCTCCGCGTCTAAACTCATTTTCTGGACGCTTCCTATCACCTGAATTTTAGAAGCCGCGCTTTGAGAGTAGCCCTGTTGAGGGTAGCCGGAAGGAGACTGTTCGTCCGCCCTAGCCACCCCCCCGATCACGCAGAAGGGGGCAACTAGCAGAAGACCAAATCGGAGCGTATCGACA
>JAYVOT010000052.1:0-10216 GCA_043757795.1 Chthonomonadaceae bacterium
CCCGTCAAAATACCTACCCCAGAAAGGGGTTGGGGGATAAGGTGAACAGTTACGAAAACAGACTAATCTAAACCTCAATGCCGCTCGAACCGGGGCGAAGCAGTTGGTCTCGGTCGGTGTCTCCGCTCGCGCTTGCGGGGCGAACCAGCATATCCGCGCCGACACTGAAGGCGGAAGAGGCGCGAAGCAAGGTCTGGCTGTTTCGATTAAGGTCGGCGCGTAGTTCAAGGTAGGGAAGGCATTCGCGGGCGGCATCGCAAACTCTGCGTTGTTGCGTGGACGTCGGGATCGCTTTCGCGAGTTGTTGCACATAGGGCATCGCGGCGTCGTCTCCGACTTGCTCAAGAGCCTTCAACAGATTCACCAAAAATCCCGCATGACGCCCGGCGTTCGGGAGGGTCAGCATTCTATGCAGATTCGCTCGCTGATGCGCTGTTTGGAAAACTTTGTCGCTCGCTTTGACCTGCGGCAGCAGCCTTGACAACGAGGAGATCGCAACATGGCGCACCGTACTATCCGGCCACTCCAACACCTCAGCAAGCCTTCCGATGCACCGGACATCCTCTATTTTTGCAAGACGCCGCGCTAGAAGCGTGTGTTGCCCCATGAGCGTAAGGCGGTGGAACTGCGTGCTGAGAACGGTAAATATCGCGAAAATCGATCCGCCGAGCCAATTTCCATTCAAGAACTGAAAGACAGTTTGAAACGCTCCGTAGGGGAAGACGACGCACCAGGTTGCGATCAAAAAACCGAACCGCATGCCCGGAACCTGCAACTTCTTAAGCTCCGCCTCGAACTCCGCCAACTCTTTGTCAAGATGAGCGGTGACCTCAAACAACTCCGCTCTCTCCTGCTCCGTACATTCGTACTTTCCTTGATTGGTACGCATTTCGAGAACTGCGGGTATCGAAGATTGATGTTCGCTCTTTTCCGCACGCTGAACCAGAACTCTTCTTTCCAACAACGCATGAACCGCGCGCGCGCCGGAACGCAATCGCCGCCCTTTTTGAGTAATTGAGGAGAGAGATGCGAGGCGCTCGACGTATGACAGCGCATCTTCCGTACCGACAAACGGCAAAAGTCGTAGAATAACCGACGCAAGTTCAGGATTCCCGGTTGCTTTCAACGGACTCAGGCGTCTATAGAGGCAGCTCAACTGCTCTTCGTTCAAGAGTTTTGAATCCTCTTCAGTGAGTCTGGGCAGAAACTCAGTCAGAAGGAGAGCGGCGCTCCCCTGCACCTGTTTGTTCGGCCACTCCAGAGCTTCGCAAAGAGCTCCGATCCACTCTTTTCCGAGATGAGCGTTCTGCAGAGCGGCGCGTTCCATACGAACTGATTCGGAAAGTCTTCCCATCGCTCGAATAGTCGAAAGAGCGAATAGGAACGATAGCGCCAGGGGGAGTGAGCCATTTTGTATGAAAAATAGGCAGTAAAAACAGAAAAGAGCCAGAATGGGGGTTGAAACTCTCCAAGCCCAGTACGTGAATCCGTTTCGAACGCGAGACCGGCGGTCTTTCAACTTTTCCACGACGGCGTCAACGTCCGCCTCCTTCATCTGTGAAGTAAGCGAATTCGACTCTATGTCTGTAGCAAAGTGAAGTCCTTCCGTTTCAGTTCGCCCCAAATGAGGTTCAATGGACTTAGCAGGCTGTTTCAAAAAAACGTTCATTTACGATTCCTGACTATCGGATTGGTGCAAAGCTTTCGAAAATGCAAGACAGGCGAGAATTCCGCCAAATCCCCCGCACTCAACTTGCGTTAAGCACGGGGAAAGGCTATCTGTTGAGGCCTGCGACGATATCGCCTTTGCTGTCAGGCATGACAGCATGTTGATTTTGAGAGACTTCATCAGGGTGGGATTTAGCCCATGCTTCATTAGAGCCTTGAAATTTCCGAGAAACGGGGCTGCCGGCATTGTCGATGCCATCCGGCCCGATGCTGTACAGTTTCAAAAACCAGTGCGCTCCGCCATCCACGCTAATCGACTTGAGATTCGAGGGCTTGTATTGCAATGAATTGCCGTCGCTGAAAGGATCCACAGGAACTTTAGTGAGGTACTTTGGAACGAGTTCCGTCAGCTCTTTCGGATAGTCTTGATGATCGAGATAATAAGCGTGCAATGCAAGAGAAGTCAAAAGCAACGCGTTTTGAGTCTCAATCGCTTCAACTACCGAGAAACGAGAACCCTTCGGGTTTGCTATATCGGAGGCGGCGGAATAGAACATCAGTTCTCCGAGCATTGTGGCTTTCGGTCTTGCGGGTAAATCCTTTTGAAGAATGTATGGGAGTTTTGCAATGGCGATATTGTAATCCAATACGCGCGACTTTTCCGCCATGATATCCGTTTTACTGAATTTGTGGATGAGAAAGAACTTTATCATCTCATCCACAGGATTCGGTTTAATGCCGGTATTCTCCGACCTGTAGGGCGAAGAAGTGAGCAAGGAACGCCAATAATAGTTCCTAAAAAACTCCTCTTGCAAGGCGAGCGTTTCCCATTTCTCAGCATTCAGGGTGGCGACTAACGAAGCGTTCTTTCCGATAATCCGCTCTAAACGATGAACTGCGGCTTTCGACTGTTCGGAGGTCAGGCGTTCCAAGAGTTTCCAGAGTATTGATTGTCCTCCGATTTCCATGTCATTCGCTGTCAATCTCGCTTGAAGTGCGCTTCCTTGCGTCAACTCCGCGCCGAATTCCATGATGTCAAGATTGATGTTGACGGCACTTGAATAGTCTCCATGCGTTGTTGCCACCTCTTGTTCAAGTTTTAACGCATTTTGCAACTGCAGGTATTTCTGATCTAAGACTGTCTGCTCGTAGCTTGAAGCTTCCCGCGAAGTCTGATGCGGAGCCTGATAAGGAAATGCGAAGGATTGACGTAACAACGATAGCGAATTGCCGTAATCGCGCAAGAGAGATTCTTTGTCCGCAAGCGAGTAAAAGCGATCCTTATTATCGGCTTTTGTTTTGGGGAACCCTACTCTCGGATTAGCCTTTAGTTGTCTTTCATAAAGCTGGGCGCTTTTAAGAGAAAACTCTCTTTCAGCCGGGCTTCGCAACGCGTAGGTGAGAGCGGTGCGATTGTAATTTGGAAAATTTTTGTTTGCTATGTCCAGCTCGGACTTCGGAATCGCTTTGAAGGCTTGAAGGAGAATGTCGTACGCATTCGGGGAGGGCATGACCGGATTAGGGTAAGCGATTTTGGGGTTGACGTCGATCCAGCAGAGCCATCCTCCAATGCCGACTGACGCAAGAGCCGTAACGGCGCTCCCTGAAAGAAGACGAATGCGAAGCGATTTCTTCTTTCGTCCTTTTATTCGAGGGACAGAAGTCGAGTCTCCCCTGAACATATCCAGAGTCGCAGCCATACCGGGCGTGGAAATCAGCTCGGCGTTCAAGCGATCAATTCCCTGAAAAATGACCTGATCGACGTATGCGTTCGCTCGGCACTCTCTGCATTTGAGGACGTGCAGACGGCTCCCTAATCGGTTGCGACTGCCCGGGTGTTCACAGTTCATGACAAATTGCCTCCTTTGATTCTGGAAAATATTAGCGACGATTCATTTCCGGTTTCGATTTCAATTGTCGGCGAGACGACATGGGGCGCTTCGGAAGCGCTGATGAGTTCGCGCATTCGGCGGCGAGCGGCGAAGAGCCGGGATTTCACCGTTCCGGCAGGCAGTTCCAACAGGTCGGCTACTTCCGCGATTGAAAACTCCTGTATGTAGTAGAGCGTGAAAGGTTCTCGCAATTCCGGCGACAGGAGCAGAACCGCCCGTGAGATCAGGATCGAGTCTAATCCGCGAACCTCGCGCAAATCCTCGACGTTGATTGCTGTCTCGATCGGCAGGTGATCGCGTCGAGAACGGAGCCAATGCGCGTACTCTCGGTAGGCGATTTTGTGCAACCAGGTCGCAAGACTCGCCCTGCCCTGATAGGAGTCAAGGGAGCGCCATGCCTGTGCGAACGATTGTTGGGTCAGATCGTCCGCAGTGTCCGCGTTTCCGGTGAGGACACGCAGAAAGCGAAAAATGCGAGGATACTGCATCGCGACAAAACGTTCGCCGGACGCTTTGTCCCCTCTCAATATTTTCTTCACAAGCGCGTTGTCGTCCAAAAACTCCCCCTTATCGCGTCCGCAGCGTTCTCTCTGTTAGTATAGAGCCGCCGTCATTTGATTCGGTTCAAAAATATCGGGCAGTCGGATAACCTTTTGGAAACGTTTTTTCGAGGGCAATCAACTCATGTTACGCAACTAACAAATCCGTGCATTGAAAACAACCGGCAAATGAATGGGCGTTCTCCGGACGTAAGAAACGCCGAAGGCATCTTTTCCGGACGCGGTTTTCAACCCGATTTCACTCTGCGCAACATGAGTTGGTTGATGTTCCGCAGTTCTCACACTCCCCGGCATTGCAATTCATGGATTTCCAGCGTCGAACCAGGGCGGTCTGGCGCTCGGTTGCTTCTCGCGTGCGGCATGATCGGCTTGCGCATAACGCTGTTTATTTGAAACAAGCGTTTCCAGCGAGGCGAGGAAGTAATCGTCTATCGGTTTTAAAGCGGCGTTTTTTACGACATCGGCGGCATAGAGCAACTTTCCATCCTCGACCAGACGTTTCAGATCGGCTCCAGTCAGCCCGTCCGTAGCGAGTGAAAGCCGCTGAATATCCACGGAATCAAACTCTACCGGCAACCCGACAAGCCGCCGTTTCAAAATTTCCGCTCTCGCTTCCGAGTCCGGCAAGACAGTCTCCAGCCAGAGCTCCACTCTGCCGGATCGCATGAGCGCCGGCGGAATCGCGCTCACGTTCATCGCCGTCATCATCACGCAGACCCGTCCGGCGGTCTCGCTTTCAAGCCCGTCGAGCATCGTCAACAGGTATCGATAGAGGCCGGACTCCTGTCCGCTCTCAAAAATTACATCGCTGTCGTCGATGAAGAGGATTGAAGGGGAGTTGTGCTTCGCCATTTCAAAGATTCTTCCAACTGAACTGTAAAAATCTTCCGTGCCGGAAATAACGGTTCCGTCCAACAGGAAAAATTTGCTCCTGAGCCGATGCGCCAGCGCGCGTCCGATAGTCGTCTTTCCGGTTCCGGGGTGTCCCGCTAGAAGCACGCCTCTTTTGGGTTTCAGGTTGAAACGTTCTGCGATTTCGGTGTTTTCCATAGGCAAGATCAAGTTCGTTTCCAGACTTGCAATCAGTTCGTCCATGCCGCGAAGATCGGAAAGTTCGACCGCCTGCACCTCTTGCAGGTCTACATTGCTGCTCAGATATTGAGATCGGAGGTACTCTATAAAATCTTCAGTGCCGAGCGATTCCCTTTGAGTGAGCCGCTTGCAAGAGTTTGAGAGTTGATGAGCATTGAGTTCCGGGGCGAATCGGTGGATTTTCGAATAGTCAATCCCCCTTGAAAGCGCCTCGCTGAGATATTGCGAGCAGATCGCTTCATAATCTTCCAACTTAAGACCTTTTAGCGTTGCAATGGCGGCGTGATCCTCCATGTTGTCAACGCAACTCGAAGAACCCAGTATCAGTTTCTTGTTCGTCTTTCGCACGAAGTCGCATATCGAAGTCATGACGAGTTTGAAAACGTACTGGTATCTCCACGAATGATAGTGGGTGCATGCTGCGCTTAAAAGATGGAAATCGTCCACGATCACAATCTCGTTGTCGTTAATCGCTCGGTGCATCCAAAATTCCAACGTCTCCTCCAGAGCAAGAGGGTGATTTCCTTTAAGCTCATCCAGGAAACTTTTGATGTCGAGGAATTTGCCGCCTATTTCGCTGTGGAATCTTTCCAGAATAGCGGTTCGTCCTTTTCCGTCATCAGCGACCAGAACTATTAGATTGGCATAAGGGAACTGTTCATTCAGTTCTGCGAGGGCGAGTTTTTGAGCGGGCGAGAGTTTAATGTTTTTCATGATGTAAGAGTTCAGTGAAACGTGAGCTTCGCTCACAAGAATTGGGTTGTGGACTAAATGGATTGACTGTTTTGAACTGTGAATAGTTTCAATGCCGATCACTGGAAAGTTAGACACATAGTAAATGTCGTTTGCATGTTCCTTTTTGAGTAGTATTTGCAAATCCGCAATGCAATCTCCATGTTGCGCAGTCCGCAAATCCGGTTGTGGAAAACATCCGGACAACCCGTAATGCCAATTTCTCCGCTCGCTTCATCATGCGTCTTCTAACCTGCATAAATAGAGCTAGTCACAGGTGGCAATTCTATTTTGATTTGACATAAGTCTGCTTAAATGGTATTATATAGTGTCTGCGGATGTGGTTTTTGGATGAAAATCTGTATTCAATCGACAATGCTCGTATTGATACGAGCTTAATTTGTCGGGTTGGATTCCTCGATTTCCATCCGTTTCGCTTCTATCGCCCCTCCTCTAAGACACCTAGCGAATGCGTATCAAACGTGTCGATACTTTACGAAACGGCGTTTGGCGCAAGGTCTGCAACACTCTAACACCTGCGAGCTTCCTGCTTGCGGGCGAACCCCGGACAAATCATCGTCCTGGAAAGGGATCAGCCAACATGCTAAGTGTAATCCTGTGCCAAATGCTTGCGTTCGTCTTCTATTTCCTTTATGGAAGTTTCTTCGAATGGGTTTTCCACAAGTACCTTTTTCACTCGCCGAAGTTCATCAAGTCCACCTTTCATGCGCACACGATCGTGCATCATCAGGTCTACAAATATGAACCGGATTCTTATCAGTGGAAAGAGGGAAAGAAAGAGGACCCGAACAAGGTTCATATCGCAATGAACTGGTTCGCTCCGATTCTGTTCCTCGGCTTTCACGCACCGATCATGTGGGTCATTGAAAATCTGACTCATATTCCGAGCATGTGGGGCGGGCTCGCTGCAATCGGGACTTACTATCTCGTCTACGAGTACTTCCACTATTTCATGCACGTTCCGGCGAACAAAGGTTTTGAGATGACGGCGGTATTTCAGTTTGTGAAAGAGCATCACCGAATCCATCACAAATACATGCTCCAAAACCTGAACGTCTTCTTCCCGCTCGCCGATCTCTGCCTCGGAACCTACCGCTCTCCCGAAAGCGTGGGAGCGGCAAGCCGAAGAGTCGCCGTCACGCAACCTGACTCAGCTCCTTCCGGCAAATCTGCGGTCTCTTCGAACTCGCTTCCGCAATAGAGGCAGAGCCTCCCGCAGGGGCGTGAAATTAGCGCCCCTGCAATTCCTCTCCATATTTCTCTCCTTATCTTTCTCATGCTCATAGTTTTTTATTCAGCGCCAGCTTTGCGTAAAAGATCAGCTACTTCGAGATTGCCTTCTCTCACTGCTGAATCCAAAGCAGTGCGCCCATGTCTATTTTTTATAAGAGCATTCGCTCCACGGCTCAGCAGAAGGCGAACAATCTCCAAATGTCCTCTGCTCGAAGCTAGCATCAGGGCAGTATTCCCAAAACTATTTTGCGCGTTGACGTTCGCTCCTGCATCCAACAAAACTCGTACTGTTGAGGGGTCGGGATTTCGCGTCGCGAGGATCAATACAGTGCTTTTTCCAAAATAATCAGCGGAGTCAACCGGAATTCCTCGCTTCAATAGAGCCTGAACTTGTTGCGCGTCTCCTCGAGTCGCCGCCATAAAAAGAGCGCTTGATGAAAATTGCGTGAACCAAATGGCAACAAAAATCAGCCCTAATAAGAGCGTAATGGGAATGATCTTTAGTAGGAGGTTGCGGACCTCGATTTGAAGCGGGTTTGAATTGGACATAAAGTCAGACATCCTTTAACTCATGTTACGCACTCCGTAGGACGAAATGTCCGGGTATTGAAATGAAAACACACGGTTCGTGAGATTCAGGGTTCGAGCTGTCGGGGTTTGGAAGCGCTCTGCGCTTAGCCGAGTGTTTTCAACACACGGCACAAATTTGAAAAGCGGCTCTGCCCGATGTGACGATTCCCAACGTTGCGGGTTGAATTATCGCCCGAAGGGCTTCCCGCCGAAGGCGCTATAGCGAAAAAGCTCTGCCCGTCGTGACTGTTGATGGCGATGCGATTGTATTTTCTTCCAGAGATGATAAATCCCAACATCGAAACTGTATTTTCCCGCCGAAGGCGCTATAGCGAAAAAGCTCTGTCCGTCGTGAAGATTCGCAACGATGCAGTGAATAAAGGCGCCTTCGGCATTTTTCACGTCACGACATTTTCAATCCAATCATCAAAATACTGACTCACTGTCGATGCGTTTGCGCCTCTATCCAACACTGGAATTGATTTCCAGCAAAATCCGAAAAATACGTCGCACTTATCTTCTTCGCCAAAATCATGCAGTTTTCCTTTCAATCGCGTTTTCCAATAAAACTTCGCCGTTTTTGGCTCCCCAGATTGAACATACGTCTCAAATGCGCTTCTCTTGTCCCTGAAAATAGCGGGCGCGTTGAGCAAGCCTTGCAAAAGCTCCAACGACTTGCGGCGCACTCGGAGCGAGTCACATGATTGTTTTTCTTGACTTCCCGCCCCGACCGTGATATAATAAAACCCTATGTGGAGTGATGTCCGAGTGGTCGAAGGAGCACGACTGGAAATCGTGTAACGGTGAAAGCCGTTCGAGGGTTCAAATCCCTCTCGCTCCGCTTTTTTTAGCGATTCCGCCCCCTGCTTGCGAGACCCGATCCTACGTGCGCGAAGTTCGCGCGAACAAGGATTGACTCCGAGAGGGGGTTTTGAGTTCATCGAACCTGTTTGAAGTTGAAGAAGTGAAAGTCAGCCGATGCGTCTGGGTATCATGGGCGGAACGTTCGACCCGATTCATTACGGTCATCTGTTCATCGCGGAAGAAGCGAGAGTTCTGCATCAATTGGAACGAGTCCTCTTCTTGCCGAGCGGTCAACCGCCTCACAAAAGAGACCGAGAGATCACGGAAGCGCATCACCGGCTGGAAATGGCGCGAATCGGCATCCGATCCAATCCGAATTTTGCTTGCTCTTCAATTGAGACCGAACGTCCGGGCTACTCCTACACAGTGGACACCCTTGAGACGATACAAAATAGATTTCCAAACGCTGAACTCTACTATATCACGGGAACAGACGCGATCGCAGACTTGATGACATGGAAACATCCGGAAAAAGTGATCCGAATGGCGATTTTTTTAGCGGCAACTCGCCCCGGATTCGATATTGAAATATTGAAAAAGCGACTCCCGGAAGAGACGCTGAGCCGAATTCAGCTGATGGAAACGCACGCTCCGGACATTTCTTCCTCCGAGATAAGAGAACGTTTGAAGGCGAATGCGCCCGTGCGCTATCTGTTGCCGGACGAAGTTTTGGAATACATTCAAAGCGCTCGGCTCTATCGCGTCGCTACTGAAGCGGAACTCGCCCCCAACCAAAAAGGAACCGAAATTGAGCGAAAATAAAAAAATAGTCGAACTCCCTGACGAAGAAGTCACTAAAGAAGAGATCGAGGACCTTGACGACGAGTGGGATGGCGATGAAGATGAACTCGAGGACGAAGAGGAGGATGACGATCTCGAACCGATGGAAATGGACTCCAACGAGAAGGTGAGCGTCATGGTAGCCGCCGCTGACTCGATCCGCGCCGAGGAGATCGTCGTTTTGGATCTGCGAGAACTCACCACGATCACGGATTACTTCATGGTTTGCACTGGAAATTCCAGCATTCAGATTCGCTCTATCGCCGAAAAAATCGAAGAGAAATTGAGAGACCTCGGCTTGAGAAAACTTCACTCCGAAGGTTTTCAAGAAGCCACCTGGATTCTTCTGGACTACAGCGACGTCATCGTTCATGTGATGTCGGCGGAGAAGCGCGACTTCTACCAACTGGAAGCGAGATGGGCGGAAGCCCCGAGAATTGAAGTGACCCTGTTGCCGAAAGAGTAGTTGATCTGCCGTCGTGAATCGGGAGGCTCCTCGTGCCGCAGTTTTCATTCATCGCAAAAGACAGAATGGGCAACCTCGTGAAGGGCGTCGTCGAGGCGCCCGAACTGATTCTTGCCTCCAATCAAGTGGGCAAGATGGGGTATGCGCTTGAAGAGATTTCAGAATCTGCCAGTCGGGAAGCGGCAGAGTCTGATGCAAACCTCGCTTCACCGCCCGTCTTCGCACAAACTCGCGTCACCGCATCAGAGAATTCAGCTCAATCCCCGAACGCTCTCCCAACTCCAAGCCAAACTACACGCGCTCCCCTTCAAAGCGAAGTTTTTTTGGGCGATGCGGAA
>JAYVOT010000053.1:0-10180 GCA_043757795.1 Chthonomonadaceae bacterium
CAATACTATAGACGAGGGAGAGACTTCAATGTAACGTCTTCTCACATGTCAAATGCTGAAACGCATTCCTGTTTTACTTCGTCATTAGTTCAGATGGAAACTTTCCTGCCGCGCCGCTTGAAATGTATCTTGCAAAAAACGGCTCGCAGATAGAAATCAAAGCTTGTATTGATTACCTACCTCTCTTTATCGCTCATTTGAGAGCCTATTGAACTTCTAGAGACATTATAAGGAGCATTTTATGCAACCTGCTAACTATGTGCCGCCCGCCGGCGGGAAACCCAAGAAAAAGAAACAGTTTCCGTTCGGACTGCTGATGTTGGTTTTCGGGGTGATATTAGGAGCATGGGGCGGAATAAGCGTCACGCAACGAGCCGCTTCGGGACCTGAATGGGCGCGGAAACTATTCCATATGCCCCCAAGAGAGATGGTTTTAGCTCCAGCGCCGCCGCCTATCGTAAAACCGGTAGTGATTGTAGATCCGCCTGTCGCGCCAGTTGCCGAAACGCCTCAAAAATCAAAAGATCAAAATCCGAAAATCGAGCCGACGACAGACGATGACTCGAACGAGACCGCTGACAAAACGACTGCTCCGACGAAAAAAGCGGAACTGAAAGACATCATGGCGACCTGGGAGATTAGCGACAAACTCGCGGCAAACGGTTCGACAGGAACAGTGACTTCAGCCTACGCTTTTCACGAAGACGAGACAGGCGAGTTTAGCTCGAACGGCAGAAAACTCTATGATTTCCGTTGGGTGAAGAAAGGCGAAGATATTCTTCTAAAGTACGATGGCGACGCGCCGGACGGCTCAAGCTCCTGGGAGGTGAAGCTGTCATGGTCGCTAAACGAGGATCATTCTTTGCTGACCCTCATTCCTCATGGCGGCAAGGACGCACGCGCCTTGCTGTACGGTTCCGGTCCCGGCGTGTATCGTAAAAAAGGTTGATCCGGATAGTTTTCATCTTCATGCAGTCAGTCGGTTAATATGGATAATTTCATTAAACCTAAATAATTGCAGGAACACCTGTCCTCCCTGACGAAATATGACGTATAACAATACCGGGAGGATTTGACTAGATGACGATGGCTGGAAAAACAACGGGGGGACCGCAAAAATTTCGCCTTATTATGCGCGACGGCGGCATCGCTCGCGAAATGGGAGGCGAACTGACGGAAGCAGTGGGGGCGGTCGATTTTTTGATGCGAAACGCTCTTGAAATTGGCGCGTCGGACGTTCACCTGCAGCCCGAACGCAACCGGCTGTTAGTGCGCTATCGCATTGACGGCGTTATGCATGACGTCGGGCAATATAACTCCGACATCGTTCCTAATATCTTTGCACGCCTTAAACTTGCCGCTGGAATGCATATCGATGAACGTCGGGAGCCGCAAGACGGACGTCTCGACATGGAGTATGGAACCCGCAAACTCAGCGCTCGTATGTCGTGCCTCCCAATGTTGAACGGCGAAAAAATCGTCATGCGACTCCTCGATCCTATGGGGGCGAAGGTGGAGTTGGAGAAGCTGGGAATGCCGCCGGATGTCCTGGCGAAGTGGACTTCCGCCATCAAATCCACTTATGGTCTCATTCTCGTTACAGGTCCCACCGGAAGCGGAAAAACCTCCACGCTCTACGCCTCGATCAACAAACTTGATCGGGAACAACGAAATATCGTCACCGTAGAGGACCCGATAGAGTACGAATTTTCAGATCACATCACGCAATGTCAGGTGACCGAAAAACTGACTTTCCCACGCGTCATGCGCTCTTTCCTTCGACAAGACCCCGACGTGATGTTGGTGGGAGAGATGCGAGACGGCGAATCGCTTGGAATCGGCATTCAAGCGAGTCTCACCGGGCACATGGTGCTTAGCTCGATACATACCAACAACTCCATTGAAACGATCGGGCGAATGATAGACATGGGGGGAGAACCGTTTTTGATCGCTTCTACGTTGCAAGCGGTGATGGCGCAACGACTTGTCAGAACGAATTGCGCCGCTTGCAAGGCTCCCTGTCAACCTCCTAGAGACGAGCTTATCGAAGTAGGTCTTGACCCTGAAAGAGTGAAGGGTCATACTTTTTATGCCGGAAAAGGTTGCGACGCCTGCAGGGGAACGGGGTTCAAAGGGCGGGTTGGGCTATATGAGATTATTACCAGCACTCCTGAACTTCGCGAGATGATCGCAAGACGCGCTCCCGTTCAACAGATCACGGAGTACGTGAAAGTCAAACAAAATATGAGAACGATGTTGGAGGACGGTTACGCGAAAATCGCGCAGGGAATGACCACACCAAAAGAAGTCTTCACTGCTGTCTATTCCACAATGAGCGTGAACGGTTGAGGGGCGAAAACCATGTCGGCTGGCGAGACTCGGCTAAACAGCAAAAAAAACGACCGCCCTTGACTCTCCTTTTAGGAGCCTCCGGCTCTTCGAAGTCGAGTTGGATTGTGGAAAGGTTTTTGAAAGCTGACGGAAGGGCGCTCATCGTTGCGCCCTCTATGCCTCAGTCTGAAACTATCGCCGCCGAAATAGCCCGCAAAGCGGGCGTGGAAGCCGCGGACATTCAAGGCTCAGTCCTGCCCTTTCACTCTCTCACTTCCCTCCTCACTGCAGCTGAACGCCAAAAAACGCCCCTTATCAGTCGGGCTTTCCAACGCATGATCCTTACGGATCTTTTCCGCACGCTGATTCGTCCGGAAGATTTTTTAGGAAAAATGTTGGAGGCTCCCGGTTTCGCTCCCGCCCTCGCAGAGAGCGTTCGAGAGTGGAAACTTGCCGGCGTCACCCCGTCTCTCCTCGAAGAAGGATCCGCTCCCGCTGCAAAAGTTCTGGACGATCCCGCCTTCCTCCAAAAATCACGAGAATTTGCGAAACTGTTCGCCGCCTATGAAAAATTTCTCATAGACAATCGGCTTCTCGATGATGAAGACCTCCTTACGCTCTCGGCGGACGCCCTGCTTTCAGAGCGAGTCTCGCTCCCCTTCGAGGCAAACGTGGTGATTTTCGAGGGGTTCTATCGGTTTTCCAAAGCGCAAAGAGAGATTATCTCGGCGATGAGCGTGCGTAATCTCGTACTGGGAAATTCCGAAGGCGAAACGATCGTTTCACTTCCCTTCGAGGCGGCAAGACCTCTACTTTTCGCCGCCCCGCAACGCACTCTGCACTCTTTTCAAGAAGAGTTTGAGTGTACGGAAATGATTTTTTCTACCGTTTCCGGCGATAAACCTTTCCCACTTGACTATCTCAATCAAAACCTGTTCTCGTCTCCTAATTCAGTTTCAAAGCGGCAGTCTGAGTCCGCTTGCCAAACTGCCGCCCCTGCGCTGCAAATTTTCGATGCCCCAAACTCTTATGTCGAGGCGGAGATGGTCGCGCGGGAATTCGTTCGATTGCATCGCGCAGGCGGTTGGGAATGGCGAGATTTCGCGGTGATCCTCAGAACTATGGGCGACTACGCCCCGATTCTTTCCTCTGTTTTTGAAAGATACGGCGTTCCTCTCGGCGTAGACGGACCAGAAAAGCTTAGCGACAATCCTCTCCTCAAAACCATTCTCACGCTGCTTCAAGTCGTTCGATTCGGCTGGAGAAGGGACGATGTCATCGCTTTTTTGAAGTCTTCCTATGTCGCTCCGGACAAATTGGAAGCGGACGAGTTGCGAGTCATCGCGCGTTCGAAAGCGGTTCGACTGGGCAAGGAGAACTGGGTTGAGTTCGCGGCCGCCCTCCCGCTCAGTATGAAAGAGGGACCCTGCGGGACGACTCTTGGTCTGATGGCGCGTTTCGATTCAGCTCTCAGGGAGGAGCGGCTCACGCCGTTCGAGTTCGTTGAGACCATGAAAAAAATCGTCGTAGAGTTTGGAATGGAAGCCCGGATCGACAAAAGCGAAGGAACGCGCAAAGAACGCGACTCTATCGCCCTGAAGGAGGGCTTTGAGATATTGAGCGCCCTCTCCCAAATGGCGCGAATCGGACTGCGCGAAACGATGTCGTTTGAAGAGTTTTACCAAGAGGCGCTGGCAAGTTGGAACGGGGCTGTTTCGATGGCTTCTTCAAAAGAGAACGAAGTGAAGGTCGTCGATCCTTTTGATTCCAGGCAATCGCCGATCAGGGTTGCCGCAGTCATGGGACTTATGGAGAGAGTTTTCCCCCGGCGAATTACTGAAGACCCATTTTTTCGAGATGACGAGCGCGTCGCCCTGCGTGAAGTCGTCGGGATCGAACTTGAGCCCGTGCGAACTCGGATAGACGACGAACGATTTCTTTTCTACCTCGCTGTGTCCGCGCCTTCGGAAAAGCTCATCCTTTCCTACCCTCGAACTTCTCAGGAGACGGATTCGCTTCCCTCTTTTTATCTGGATGAGACTCGTGCAGTCTTCTCAAAGTTCTCGCCCTCCCCGCTTACGACCGTTTCGCGCACTCTTGCAGACGTCGCCCCCCGGCTGTCCGAGGCGGTCAACTATTCCGACACTCTGCTTGCTTCCTGTGCGAATCTCTTCGATCCGGGAAACGAAGGCAATCCGGAGGAGAAGAATCGCACTCTTGATGAGGCGTTCAGCGCACTTGAAAGAGGAATCAAAGACGCTCAAACGCACGCAGTGACGGCGCAGACGCTCCGTTCAGGCGGCTTGCCTCGCCTTCCGCAACTGACGGACCCCGAATTGAAAACCGAGTTCGTCGCAAGGCAAGAAGTGCATCCTATCTCCGAACTTGAGACTTATGCGCTGTGCCCTTTTCAGTATCTCCTTCGATATGTCTGGCGAATCAACCCTGAAATCGAAGGGATAGATTCGCATATGCAGTCGAATATTTTGCACAACGTCCTGCTCCGATATTTTCGCACTTATCTCTATGAGCTTGGAGGGCGGCCTTATAAGCCCGACGCTGAAACGACTCAAAAAGGAATGAACCAGATTCTATCAAGTTTGATCGATAGGGCGACTCTGGATGTCAGTCCGCATCAAATTCTTATCCTGAAACGTAAACTGGGTGAGGCGCTGGAAGGTTTCGCCCTTCGCGAAGAGCGATTTGCACAGTTGTTTGGTATGATCCCCTCTCTTCTAAACCTGACTTTCGGCGTTGCAGTCAATTCCAACAGGCAAGATCCCTACTCGACTTCAGACCCGCTGATTTTGAGCGTAGGCGATGAGAGAGAAAGCGTGAAAGTGAGCGGGACGATAGACAGATTGGATCTGGATCATTCAGGAATGAAGGCGCTCATTATGGACTACGCTTTCGGGACGCCTCCTGAGTTCAATTCCGTCCTGAATGGATCAAGCCTCCAAATGCCGCTTCTAATGCTAGCGACGGAGCGCCTTTTCGGATTAACCGGGGCAGGAGCGATTTACGATTCTATGAAGGAGACTGGCAGGAGACGCTTTTTCCGCACGGAACATCTGAACGTGAAACAGTTTCAACCGGTTCCCCTTCTTGATGACCCGCCGAATGTGAAACCGCTTTCGCGCGAACAGTATTCGGAAATTACAAAAACAGCGATTTTCTCGGCTGTAAGAACAGCTGGAAAACTCGCAACAGGAAACGTGGAAGCGACTCCCGGAGACCACTGCAAATCGTGCTCGTACAGAGACATCTGCCGTACATCGGCAGCAGACGGACATGACGGCGAGTGAGCGACAGGAATTCAAATGCCCCTTAAAACCCTATTTCGTTTGTGGTTGCCGCTGGCGATCAGTTTTGAACTCATGATGGCGGAGGGGCCGGCAGTGCAGAGCGCAATGGGAAGCCTGCCTGACCCGAAATTGAACCTGGCCGCATGGGGTCTCGCGCTCTCCCTCTCTCTCATCGTCGAGAGTCCGGTAATTATGCTCCTTGCAACTGCCATCGCCCTGGTGAAAGATGAATCAAGTTACCGGGCGTTGCATAAGTTTATGATGAGTTTGACTATCGTTTGCACGGTTTTG
This sequence comes from Chthonomonadaceae bacterium, assembly GCA_043757795.1. Classification (GTDB taxonomy): domain Bacteria; phylum Armatimonadota; class Chthonomonadetes; order Chthonomonadales; family Chthonomonadaceae; genus JAYVOT01. The sequence goes on from JAYVOT010000053.1 coordinate 5,928, forward strand.
ACGTTTTTTGTCGCCTTCACGCCGCTCTTCAATTTCATCTCAGGAACACTCATGGGTTTGCCTGAACCGATCGTTCACGCGGCAAAACCCGCGATGCAGATGATGCTCTTGTGGACTGCAGCGATCGGATGGAGGCGTTTTTATCAGGGCGTGCTTATAAAATACGGACAGACTCACTTCGTTACATGGGGAACGGCTTGTCGCCTGATCGCCGCGATCGCGACTGCGATCCTTCTGGTGCGACAGGGGCGGCTAACAGGAGTCGAGGTAGGGGCTTGCGCCTTAATGGCGGCGGTAATCGTGGAGGCGATCGCCACCACTTTTTTCGCCCGCAACTTATTGCAAGATCGAATTATCGGGCATGTCGGCGCAGAGAGCGCGCCGCTGTCTCAGAGGAACATCTATAAATTTCACGCCCCGCTCGCGGCGACCACTTTGCTTACTCTGATCGCACAACCCATCACTTCGTCCGCGCTAGCCCGTCTCGATTCCTCCGTAAATACGCTTGCGGCCTGGCCCGTCGTTTACATGGTTTTGCTCGTGATGCGCGGTTGGGGGCTTGCCGTTCAGGAGATCACCGTCGCTCAGGCGAAAAACGGAGCTTCCTATCTCACTCTCAGACGCTTCGCCTGGATTGTAGGCGGAGTGACAACGCTCGCAACTCTGCTTTTGTCCGTGTCCCCTCTTCTTGGACTCTACTACCGGAGCGTCCTTCATCTTCCGCCGGAAGTTCTGCCGTTCGCTTACCTGGGAGTTGGGATCGGAGTGTTTTTGCCGCTACTCACCGCTTTAGGGGCATGGGTGCGAGGGATACTGGTCGCGAAGGGCGAGACAAAAGAAATATACAAGGGGATGGGAGTCAATCTTGCCGCAAACGCAGTTCTCTTACTGCTGGGCGTCCTCTTGCACCTTCCGGGAATGTGGGTCGCAGTGTGTTCATTGTGCGTCGCTGCTCTTGTGGAAATTTTATACCTTGCTCCGCGTGCAGTTTTAGAGCCGAATGTCGCCTTATAACCGGGAGCGCCGGAAGTGTCGAGTTTCGGAAACCCGATATTCACTTTAATTGTTGCGCCCGTGTTTTGAAGGGTGCGGCGAGCGCCTTCCCTAAGTTGGATCCTCGTCAAATGTCATACGATAAGGCAACCACTCGGTTTGGCGGCCCGCTCCGAATTTTTGGTAGAACTCTTGCGCGTTGACATTCCAATCAAGAACTACCCATTCCATCCTTCCGCAATCCCTTTCTTTCGCTTCTTGAATCAATCGCCCCATCAACATCGTTCCAATCCCCTGTTTGCGATAAGCAGGGAGTATGAAAATATCTTCAAGATAGAGCGTCGGTCGAGCGAGAAAGGAGGAGTAGGTGAAGAAGGTGATCGCGTAGCCCGCATATTCGTTTGATTTTTCGTCGCTCCCTTGCACCTTAGCAAGCCATGCGGTGAATTTCGGCTCTTTGCCTTCAAGGGACCAACCGTCCTCTAAAAATCTGGCTTGCGCGTCCTGCGTAGGAGGCTCGAGTTTTTCGAAGTCAGCCAACGCCTTGATAAGTCGTTGCAATTCGGGAACGTCTTCGCGCTCCGCTTTCATGATGCGTATTGTCATTGGATTTGCCTCCTAAATCAACTTTTCAATCGTAGAGAGTAGCGTGGAACGCCGGGGGCTCGGCCCCTCGCGGGCGTGTTAACGACCTGGGACACGGTTCCAGCGAAACCCCTAATGTCGTATTTGGACTTTAGGAGTCGCCTCCTGCGCAACGTGCTTCTCTTCAGTTCCAGAGGGCGTATGCGCAATAAGCCATTCAGCGTTCTGTCTACATCAGATCTCAAGTTCGCCTTGTTTCGCTTCCGTTTCCATTCGTTGCGCTTGCACGTAGGAGATGTTCGAGCCGTAAAGGGGAAAGTCGAAAGTGCGCCCTTCCAATAGGTCTTCGATGGTGCGAATCTGCAACGCCTCCACTCGCCGCCCTACTCCGGAGGGAGGCTGATAGTACCCTGCCGCAAGAGCCGCGTCGCGCATCGGTTTCGTGGGAGTTTCCATTGTTACGAAGAAACCGAGTTGCGCTTTCTCAGTGGTCATGACGCCGATGAGATCGCGAATTTGATTGGCGGTGACGTGTCCTCCCTTGACCTGAATCACAGCCTTCGAGGGCTTTTTCGGGCTGTCATGGAAGTAGGCGATCCCGTCTATGCCTTTGTCCGCGCCTTTTTTCTCCTGTGGAATGGCGGGGATAAGACCGACAGCCCACATCTCATAGTCTTTGTGAGACGAGTCTTTGTCGTAGAGGAGCTTCGCGCCTGCGAGGTCGGTCGGCAAGCCTTCCAGTGCGAACGCCACTCGTTGAGCCGGGTCCTCCTTGCTCAGGAGCCGCGTGTTTTTTGCGCCGAACGAGTCGAACAGTCGCTTTTGAACTAAAGAGGTCGCTATCGGCGTGATGTCGATTCCAATCCAATTGCGATCCAGCTTCTGCGCCGCGACGACAGTGGTTCCGCACCCGCAAAAAGGATCAAGAACCACATCTCCGGGATTGCTACTCGCAGCGATGATTCGTTCCAGGAGCGCAAGCGGTTTTTGCGTCGGATAGCCGAGGCGTTCTTTCGCCTGCGATTGAATGGGCGGAATGTCCGTCCATACATCGCCGATCGCAGTTCCTTCTTGTTCATCCAGATATCGTTTGAATACTGGTACGTTTCCAGGTGAGTCTGGATCACAAGTCCATCTTCAAACGCTTTTTGCATACGTACTTTCGTCCACCGCCAAACTCGCGTAACGCCAAGAAATTCGTAGGTAAGGTTCGGACGATTCCTATTGGGATTGGTTAAATCCCCAAGTCGAAACTTTCGTCCTGTCTCTTCATCGACATATTTATAGAACGTCGCGACGTATGCCGGATCATGTTCAGCGTATTGTGCGTTCCAAGTGTTTTTATCGGTTTTGCAGAAACGGTAGATGACATCGTGGTTTTTCGCAAAGCGCGTGAAGGCAAGTCCTTTCGCGTTGGTGCGCTTCCAAATAATTTCGTTTCCGAAATTCTTGGGCGAGAAGATGCAGTCGAGGATCAATCGAAGGTATGAAGAAGCTGTCGGGTCGCAGTGGAGGTAGAGACTTCCCGTGGGTTTCAGGGCGCGGTGCAGATGATAGAGTCGCGGAGCCATCATAACAAGGTAGGCGAGAACGTCGTTTTCGCCTATAGCGTTGTGAAACCCGTGCATCAGCTCGATGACTTTCGGCACAGGGCAGAGGGTCGGGAAGTCGTCCCAGGCTTCAGACGCGCCGGCCCAGTTCCAGGTGTCTCCGAACGCCTTGATCTGTGCTGGCGACTCGGAGCCGGACTGCTCGCGAAAAAGTACGTTGTAGTCGCGATTGGAGTTGAACGGCGGATCCAAGTAGATGAGATCGACGCTCTCATCCGAGATATGCCGTTTAAGAATTTCAAGATTGTCGCCAAAATAGAGCGTATTCATACAGACATAATTCAACAGGCTTTAGCCTGATTCCTTCCAAATTCGGCTGACTTAAGTTTCCGGGTGAGGCGTTGCGACTGGTCGGACACTCAAGCTCAACCTGTTATTTTGGCATATTGAGCGTTCCCTTGTCATTATAGAGTAAAAACTGCTAGAATAATTCATATGTCTTGAATGGGTTGACACCCGGCAAAGAAGCAATGCTCATAGAGGTCTCTTTAACACTTTGTTGAAAAACGCCCCAAATTATAAATCTCGCCCATTTCTCTCTCGAAATCGAACTCGTTATTGCCTTCAGGTTTTGGCTGCTTCAGCAGGTCTTTTTCTACTTGCTTTATCACGTTCCCACTCTCAAAACCCTGTTGCGCCGATAGAAAACTCGTCTCTTCCCGTGACGCTTAAGCCAATGATCGCCAAGCCTATTTCGCTTCCTTCTCCTATCGCTCTTCTGCCTCCGACTGCCACGATGCCGTTTGCCGGTTCGAACCGCCCCGCCCCGCCCGCTCTTCATTGCCAGAGCGCTATCCTCATCGATGCTATAAGCGGACAGGTTCTATACGAAAAGAACGCGGACGAACGAAGACCGATGGCGAGCACGACTAAAATCATGACCGCGCTCGTGCTTTGCGAAAATGCAGGGGAAGCGGACATAGTCTGCGCTTCCGAATACGCCGCCTCCATCAAAGATAGCTCGCTTCACCTGAAGAAGGGCGAAAAACTTACAGTCAAAGACCTGCTGAGAGCCGTGTTGATGCGCTCTGCAAACGACGGATGCGTGGCGGCTGCAGAACACGT
>JAYVOT010000054.1:0-2746 GCA_043757795.1 Chthonomonadaceae bacterium
ATACGCGCATAAATTAATGCACTGAGTTCTGCTCATTTTCGAGATCAAACTCACCTAAATTCCAGTGCAATAATTGTTGGGCGACTCCTAAACGTCAAGTCCCTTGAGTAATGCAAAGTTTTCCCGCTTTAGTGCGTCAATACCGCAATAAACTATTTTTAATCCTCCATTGATCTCCAACTCCAAGCTGTGATTATCTGAAATTCAGTTCGTCTGACAAAAACGAAGCAAGATTCAAAAAGGAGCGAAAAAATCATTAAAATACCAGAGTAAATCGATACGACAAGTGCTATAATCAAAAATACATGATATATTGTGCAATATCAACTGAACTTGGATGGCATGAATGGAATCCAATCTCCTTCAGTCTGCGTAGTTCGGAGCAAGACCCGTCGATGAGTACCCTCAATAAACAACCCCCGCCCCTATTGATCGCGAAAAACAACCTGTACCGGATTGCACGCCGGACGCAGTTAATCGACGTCGATTCGATTCAACTCTGTTTTCACCTTTATTCGCGTAGAGGATCCTCAGACTTTGTTTTTCGAGGCGAGTACGTAGCAGGAGTTATCGACTCGGGCGGAAATGTTTACTCAAAAGCGCCGATTGCGCACCAATGGCGGGAAATCGCTCCCGGCGTGCGAGCCAGGCAAAGAAAAACGGACGATGAAGAGATAACTGTTGTAGAAGTCTCAAGAGAAGCTTGCCCTCTATCCTTGCTCATTAAAAGCGTTGCAGGCTACAGAAGCGATTTCAGCGCCGTTCATGACGATACTTGCGATGAGTATCTCATTGATCTTAAAAAATCCAACGAAGTTCGACACTCCTCCTCTGATCTCCCAAGAAATTGATTTCTCGTTTCTTGTTTTCGCGTTTGTCATCGTGGAAAAAAGCCGCAGTCCAAGTTTCGCTATTGCGCAGAACCCTCTGTTGCGACTTTCATATTGAACACAGTCTATCACAAACATCCGCAAAAGACGATGACTGAATGCCGATTGCGCGCTGTCATTTGTCGCCTTCTATAGACGTTGCAGATGCGCCGTGTTTTGAAGCGACACCTTCCAGAATCGGGAAATTTGTTTCTACAAAGACATGTAATTTGGTAAATTTATGTCGGATAGGATCCTGGCGCGGAAATCGTGTCAGGATTTTTTCTCGCAAGGGACAAGTTTTTCACGAATTGAAGCGCTCAAACGGGTTCCGGTTTTGCAGTACCTTCCATGCTAGCCCCGGAAAAGTGTATAATGTGAGGAAGATACGTAGATTCAAGTTACAAAATTAACAGAGGGTCACAGGAGAGTTATCTAGAGTGAAAATACACGAATATCAAGCCAAAGAGATTCTTGCGAAATACGGCGTCGCCGTCCCCAAAAATGCCGGGGTCGCCTCCACTCCCGCCGAGGTTCGAGCGGCGGTCGAGTCTCTCGGCGGCAGAGGCGTCATTAAAGCGCAAGTTCACACCGGCGGTAGGGGCAAAGGCGGCGGCATTTAAGTTGCAAACTCGCCTGAAGAGGGAGAACGGATCGCTGAAAAGATGCTTGGGATGCTCTTGCAAACGCACCAGAATCCCGATGGGCTGATTGTAGAGAAGGTTCTCATCGAAGAGCCTATCAAAATCGTTCAGGAGTATTACCTCGGCATCGTTCCTGATCGCGACACGCAAAAGAACGTTTTCATCGTCAGCGCAAAAGGCGGAATGGACATCGAGGCGGTTGCGGAAGAAGACCCGGAAGCTATCGCAAAACTCCCTATCGATCCTATTGAGGGCGTGCGAGATTACCAACTAAGGCAGGTCTGCTATGACGCGAAGCTTGATCCGGCTGTAATCAATAAAGCAGTGGTTTTCCTGAGGCAACTGTACTACGCATACATAGGTTCGGATAGTTCTCTTGCAGAGATAAACCCCCTTGCTGTGACGGAAGACGGCAGAGTTCTAGCGGCGGACGCCAAGTTTCAAATCGACGACGGCGCACTGTTCCGCCATCCTGAGTTCGCCGCTTTCGCAGAAGAGAGCGATATGGACGCGATCGAAGCGGAAGCTCACAAAGACGACATCGCATATGTACGACTCGGCGGAGATGTAGGCATCATATGCAACGGCGCGGGCTTGACGATGACGACGATGGACGAGGTGAAAAGCGCCGGCGGAAACCCTGCGAATTTCCTGGACGTTGGAGGCGGCGCGCAGGCGGACAGAGTCGCGAAGTGCCTCAAGCTAGTGCTTTCCGACACCAACGTAAAAGGGATTCTCATTAATATCTTCGGCGGCATCACCCGGTGCGACGAGGTGGCGAAAGGCGTCGTACTAGCCGCTGAATCCATCAATATCAAAGTTCCCCTAGTGGTTCGCCTCGCAGGAACGCGCTCCGAAGAAGGCGCAAAAATTCTAGCGGACGCAAAATTGGTTCCGGCAGCAACGATGCAGGAAGCAGCCGCAAAAATCGTCCAACTCGTTAACGCGGTTTAGTCTTTTTCCGACCGGATTTTCCTGTCGGAAGTTTTGAAATTTCTCTTCGTCCATGCATCCGCCATTGAAATCTCAGCCCTATCCCGCTATTCTCGCTTTGTCGCAGGATGCGGGGAAGGCAAGCAGTTAAAAGTTGAAAGTCGATTTCTCGGCTCACTCCTGCTTCTCAGGGAGACGTTTTATGTCCACTCTTGAAATTAAACCTGCGATCAAACCTTTGTCGCGTAAGCGCCTCATCGACTATCCCGAAAGTGACGGCAAACCTGTGGCTGAGACGGA
>JAYVOT010000055.1:0-2745 GCA_043757795.1 Chthonomonadaceae bacterium
CTGAACTTTCATTGCAAGCGAAGTTGAAATTTCGAGATTAGGATTGAGTGACAAGTTCAGATATTACATAGACTTGGAAAAGTCAAGAATCACGAAAAGGTGCGCTACAAAGCCTCTTCCATCTCAGTTCCCGCTAATCGTCTCCTTCAAGAACAGTTTCCCAAGATCCGCAGTATTGAATCCTCTTGCAGGTTTCAGGGATAAGATTTTCGGCGAATCGTCGCCCTGTCTTTGCATGATCTCGATTCGAGGTAGAATCCAGATCGCTTGATCGCGTTGATTTGCACTCAGCTCCTCGAAAGGCAATCCCTCCCCTAGCAGTTTTGATCGCAGTTCCTTTGAAAGAGATGCGTAGAAAAGAACTGTTCGATACCTCCACATGATGTAGGAGACATCCTTTGTGAAGAGGCCTTCCGCATTGCGGGATACAGCGAGTTGTTGGGAGTTTTGAGCGGCAAACTCTTCGCGTTGCCTCTGCATAGATTCTACGAGCCACTCTTCATGTACAATTTTTTCTTTCGCTTTTTTCCGCACTGTCTCGGACAGGATCGCTTTCTCATCAGGGAAGTAGAATTTCAGACCGGTTGCGATCTGCAAGGGCTTGAGCCTGCTTGCGATTTCGGCGGCGCGATCCATCGAAAGCTTCATTCGATCGGCCTCAGACAGTGGTTTCGGTTCCGTTTTGGGATCGGATTTGGCTTCCGGCTTCTGAGGAGCGCCTCTCTTCGCGGGGTTTATCGGGTATTCAGACTGAAAATAGGGAAGCTTAGTCGCCATCAATGTGCGCAGAAAAGAGTCTGGAACCTCAATGTAATCGTCGCGATACCAACGATTGTTTTTGACGAGATAGAGGTTGTCAGGACGTTTTTTCCAACTTACATCATGCAACTCGGCAACCTCGTTCAACTCTACGTCAACCGTGCGCTCCAACCTCGCCTTCATTTCGTAATCTTTCAGGGGATAGCCGGAAGTTGAGTGATAGTCCGATAAAAATTCGATGTCGCCTTTTTCAGACAACCAACGGAGTTTTTGCCAGCGAACAGGACGTATTCGCCCGTTATTACTAAAGAAGCGATTCAATTTCGGAAGCGTATTTTTCCAGATTCGCTCGTTTTCATACTTCAGGAGCACTTGAATGGAAGGCGTTAGGAACTGAGGAAACTGCTTGTAGCATTGAGGCAGACCTTCATGATAAGGTCCAATCAAAACGTTGAATGGATCATTTGAAATGAATGAAGTAGATGCCAACATCCATGGCGAAGTTCCGCTCGGAGGGAGAGCTGACAAATCCAACGAGCCTCCTCGAAATTGCAACTCGATGCCAAGTTTATCAAACCCGATGCGATTGAGTTGATCCGATATTGCAACGCTTGGAGCGAGCTTGCGTTTGACGTACTCGGTGAAAAAAGGCGGAAGGTCGCCTAAAAGAAGCGGCAAAGCGCCTTCATCATCGAAATTGGAATAACAATTGCTGTTAAGATAGTGATCCAAGTTGATTCGATCAGCCATCTTTTCGACGAGCGCCAGAGGTAGCTTTCTGAAAAGTTCATGTTGCTCTTTCCCCTCTGCAACTGCATCATATGACGACTGTTCTTCATTTGCGGGACTGCCTTTGAACGGATTGCCATGCTCTTCCAACATGAACCTTTTGGCTTTCAGGATGGCATTGTCCCGCTCAGCTTCGTAAAGTTTCCACCACTTTTCCCTTTTTTGGACGGTTCGCGAAGATTGGGTGAAATACCAGCCCTTCTTGTCCGGCAACTCAACCCATTCTCCCTGAAATAGTTCTGAAACAGCGGACATCATTTCTTTCAAAGGTCTGCTTTTGAGGTTGGCTTGAATTTTCAACTCGGCGCAATTTGCTGAAGCATTCAGTTTCAGCTCCTTTGAACTGCAGTTTGCGAAGAACTCCTTGAGCGGGACTCCCCACGCTTGAATCGAAATTGGAGCTATCAAACGGGGATCGGAGAGGAAGAGCGGCGACGGGGCAACGGTCACAGGACTTGCTTGAGCAAGCAGGGTAGGCATGGAAGGATACAATGTGAATGCGGTCAAAACTATTCCGTAGCGACCTATGAAAGCAAGTTTCTTGCATGAAAGCGACATCTTACACTCTCCTTGATTTGAGCGCAGTATGGCATCTATATCCATAAAAGCAATTGAAAAGCAAGTATATCACTCCGCTTTCTTGATGTCAAGCGTCCGGTTCAAGCTTCAAAAAGTGCGTTTTTCCCCGGAAGAAAATGGAGAACAAGGATTCTTTTCCAATCCGGTAGAACTTCTGAAGGCAACGAACACCAGAGGAGACTGAATTCAATGTCGATAATCAACGAAGCGGAGTGGCTATCCTATGAACAAGAGGGCTATCTAAGGCTCGGGAGCGTGCTTGACGAAAACGACTTGAAAAAATTGCAAGATGAAATCGACTTGATCATGACAGGAAAGGCGGACCTTTCCTACGAAAAACTACTCATGCAGTTGGATAGTACTGATGGAAAATATGAAAACGCGGGAGCGATGACGAAGGGCTGGAAGGGGGAGACGCTAGCGTACAGGAAAATTCAGGAATTGGAATACGATCCTCTTTTTCTCGAGTTCATGCAACGACCGATTTTTCATGAGATATGCGCGAAAATTTATGGAGAAACGACGCCCGTCGCATCCTTCAGAGCCATGTTTATGAACAAGCCTGCAAGACAAGGGACGCTTTTGCCCTGGCATCAGGATCGGTGGACGGATTTGGAT
>JAYVOT010000056.1:0-2742 GCA_043757795.1 Chthonomonadaceae bacterium
GGCATGATAGCGCCCTTCTCAGTTGTTCACGTTGCAAGTTCAGGGTGTAGAGGGCAGTTCCGCGAGAGAGCGGTTGTCCTATGGTTGAAAGCAGGTTCGGGGTATCTTCTAAACCGACAAGTAGAACACACTCATTGTCTTCAATCGGGCGTTTCATTTCAAAAGTATCAAATAAGTTGACTGTCTCTCGATTCAAACGCACCACGCGCAAACTATCGCCAGACTCTGAGAGAGACTCGGTTAGCCGATGTATGAATGTTTGAGCCTGCAAATTCGACTCGACAGGAAAGATGTGGAAGCGATTTCGAGTCGACCTGATGGCTTTCAGAAGACATCGATACTCCAATTCCATATCAGGAAGCATATCTCCGGTTTTATTTTTTAGATCAATCAGGGTTGTCACAGGCTTCTCTCAAAACTCTGCTCTCAATTAAAATGGGGTGTATGTCTTCCCAAACCTCGCCGTTCTCATCGAGATATTCCAACAGGCAAGAAGTGAAACGTAACCCTCGCAATGTATCCGGGCTGTATTCCGACGAGACTTTCCGGTTTCTACATTCGATAGCCGCCAAATATTTCAAGCCATTCGGAATACTGCTCAATATGCGAACATAGTCGTTTCTATAGTGAATGATAGCCTTTCTGACTGAGGCTGAATCGATTTTGTCCGGGCAAGTGTTTATCAGGTGCGCTCTAACGATCATCCGCATCAAGTCTCGAATGACGCCTCCGGAGGTTTTTATCAACAGGTCAATATCGTTCGGATCCTCAAAGAGTTCATGAACAAATCTCTTCTCCAATAGTTCTCTAAACCGCTGAACCTTATCTTCGGCGTGATTAGAAGCTTGTACTGTTGACTCCCACTTATCGCTCCTTCTTCTTAAGCCCGGAGTTGAGAGAGTCGTGTCGGCTTCAGAAAGTTGAATGGGGCTAGAGATAGGCTGATACTTGAGCGAGATGGGAAAGGTGAAAATGCAGTGCGTACTCAAATCGTGAATTAGATTCTTATTGACATTCAGAAGACGATCTATATCGACAGGTTCGAATCGATCCATGTTATCGAAGACCAGCAAAAATCCTTTTTGATAGATCGTCGTCTTCAAAATATTATTGCCGCAATTCAACAGGTTGATCGTTCGGTCAATCAGTTGTTGCGGATTTGATCTCAACTTTTCTCGGATTTTAATGGTATGAGATGAATTCGCTTTGTACGATGCCGAAAACTTGGCGATCAATTTTGCGATACTGAATCCTCCGCCAACTTGAGCGTCAACTTCCATAGTCAGTTGGGACTTTCGCTCTTCAGAATCCTATATCGCTACTTCTTTAAACCAGAGGAAGAACTCCTTTAATTCTTTACTGGGCAGTGACTTTTCAATTTCAGCAAGGCTGTTTTGCACCATCAAGATCGCTAGAAAACAGACGTCCATATACTCGAGTTTGACTCCCCCAAACTCTCGATTCACCTCTTCGCGAACAGGTAGAAAACCGTTTGTCTTCGCCCACTTTTCAAGTTCGATAAGTTCAGTTGTCTTTCCAGAACCGCGATGCCCCGTGTAGAGCAGGTGTAGAAACTCCCCCCTTCTCGCATGTTCGAGGAGAGATTTGCGGATCGTTTCACATCCCGAAGTGTCTCGAAGACTGCTCAAATCGTAGTATCGGGGGTCGCCAGCCATCAGAGCATCCACGGTGCAGGCTTCCGTGATGTCATCCAATGTCGAAACTGGGAAATTCAAAATTCTATTTTGGATTGCAGTCAACGCTTGACTCATAAAAAAGGCTCCTCCTGCGATTTGACAATATAAATTCATTATACTCTACGAGTATCACTAGGTGCGAGTTTCTCTCAAATCACCTCAAGCCCGTCCTTATCCGGCGGAATTAGGATCACGCCGTGAGGTTCCGATCGATATCAGAAGACCGTCGAGGCGATGTCGTCTTAAAGGGGCAGGCTACGCCCCCCGTTTCGCCAACCGAGCGCCTGTATCTTGATCTTCAAATTCTCCTCAAATCGGATAGGGTCGGGGATATGCCGCCGATACCTCCCGTCATGAATTAAGAAACCAGCTAACCAAAAGTCAAGTTTTCGTTGCAAAGCGCACAAAATCAAAGATCGCTTCCAGAAGGGGGTCCCATTGGTAATAGACAGCCGGAAGTTCTTCATAGGAGGTAAATCGAATGCCGGCTGATTCGCTGTTTTCATGAATCGGATCAAATCTTTCGACCTCCCCCATGAAATTGGCTACAATGCAGGGAAGTATTTCGTCCGGAGGATAGAGCAGAGTGTGACCGATGAGTTCCAATTCCCCCAGAGTCAATCCCGCCTCTTCCCAGGCTTCCCGCCGGACGCAAACTTCAGCCGATTCCCCCTCTTCAATGTGTCCGCCCGGAATGCACCACCCTCTCCCAATGATTTCCGTGAGGATCAGTCCGCCGCTACGACAGGCGAAAACAAGCGACGCTTTCAAATCCCCGTTCTCAGGGAGCGGAGAGCCGAGCGGAACGAAAGTAGCGCGAGTTTTCCCCCAGAAGACGGCAGGAAATTGCATGGCGCGGTTATGTATTGCGCTCATTCAAATCATCTCCAAAATTGAAAAGGTGCACTCGTCTTGAGAATTGCGCCAGCAAACCTCGAATTAAAAACAGGCTCTTTTGCGACTACTCGGAATTTGACCTGAGTACGCTTCCTGTCTAGATTTCAGGTTCTGAAAATCGAATTGAACTCTCGTTGCACGACTGAGC
>JAYVOT010000057.1:0-2741 GCA_043757795.1 Chthonomonadaceae bacterium
GTTTGGTTCATTTTGAAGGAATTCTATCCCTCGCAAGCGAAAATCAAAAGATCGTTCAAGTTGAGCAGAACGAATGAACTACGATAAAGCGGGAGTAAAAAACTGCATCGTGAGTTGTCCGTGTCCTGAAAATATCTGTCTCATGAATGGGCGTCCTGTGTCAGCGGCGCTTTTGAGTCCGAGGAATAAAGGGGCTGTGAAAGTATTCGATAGAAAATCTGTTCCGAAAAACTCACCCTTCCAGGATGCCCCGAGAACCGCCTCTGGACACAAAACAGTCAAATATGACCTGACAAAAATGATCGAACCTACGTTTTTAGGAATACTTTCACAGCCCCTAAATTCCCGGTCTCGGTGGCGCTTCGCACAGGAAACGAAATCGCTTTTGAGTCCCAGGAATAAATTCCCGGTCTCAGTGGCGCTTCGCGCCGTCAGCGCTTCGCACAGGAGACGATAGCGTCTTCGGCGTTTCTCACGTCCGTAGGACGCGCATTTGTATGCGCAGGATAATTTCATTACCCGTCACAGCCGTGCAATCATCAACTCGGCTCTCGCGAACGCGACGCAACTTGTTTGGTTGTTGAAATCTCAAGAATTTAGAGAAAGAGAGCTAGCGATTGATCAAAACGGAGAATATCATTACCGGGCGCCTCGATTTGATCTTGATGAGTGAAGCGTTTTTGAAGACGTGTCTTGCTGGAGAGAAGCATGAAGCGGAAGAACTGTCCGGATTTCATATTCCGGACGAGTGGCTTCGGAAACGTTGGCTTATGGAGATGCGGATCAAACAGATTGAGCGCGATGCGTCCTCCCATCCCTGGCTTCTACGCGCCATGGTTTTGCGAAATGAGTCCAAAATGATAGGGCATATCGGATTTCATGCCGCGCCTGGTGAGAGCTGCCTGAAAGAATTCACTCCGTGCGGAGTCGAAATGGGATACGCCGTCATACCGGAGAGTCGGCGGAAGGGCTTCGCCACGGAAGCGATATTGGCGATTATGCATTGGGCGACCGAAAGGGAGCCTGAAGCGGAGTTCATCGTGAGCATCAGTCCCGACAACATTCCTTCATTAAATCTTGCAGGTCGCCTGGGGTTTCGTAAGGTTGGTTCGCATATGGATGAAATAGACGGCATTGAAGATATATTTCTGCTCAATAAACTCCAGTTGAAACGTACGAATTGGAATGAGCAACAAATCGCCGTTGAATTCGTCAAATAAAGAAGTTGGGTTCCACAAAAGATTCCCTGTCAGGAGAGAGAATGAGCAAGAAAATTCAGCCGATGTCGCGGCGAACGGTTCTAAAAGGGTTGGGAGTGTCGATGTGCCTGCCGCTTTTGGAAGCGATGGGCGCCGATGTCGCCGGGGCGGAAGAGAGAAACAAGTCGAAAGGAAAGACGCCCGCGGCGCAGCGCCTCGCCGTTCTCTACATGCCTAACGGGGTCAACCCGCACGCCTGGACTCCGAAGGGAGCAGGAAACAGTTTTGAACTCTCGCCGATCCTCAAACCGCTTGAGTCGTTGAAATCCGAGATACTCGTCCTCACGGAGCTAATGAATCAACAGAGCATCGAGGGAGACGGGCACTACGCGAAAGTGGCGCCATTTTTGACCGGGACGCACATCACGAAGACGACCGGAAGCAACCTGCGTTGCGGCGGAGTTTCGCTCGATCAACTTGTGGCGCAACACCTGGGAAATTTGACGCAACTGCCGTCGCTTGAACTCAGCATCGAACCGCCTACCACCTACGTCGATACGAACGTGGGATACACCGCGCTCTACGGCTCGCATATCTCCTGGAGTTCGCCGACGACGCCTGTCAGCCGGGAACTGAACCCTCAACTCGCTTTTGATCGGCTTTTTCGTTCCACGACAGGGCAAGTCTCCAAAACTTCGCCGAAGGACCGGAGCGTGCTGGATGCCGTGATGGAAGACGCGAAGAGCTTGAAGACGCAAATCGGCTCGGCGGATCGCTTGAAATTGGACGAATATTTCGATTCCGTCCGTTCGGTGGAGAAGCGAATCGCCTTTGATGCCGCCAGACGTTCCGGCGAGTATCATGCGGACCCCGAGGCTCTGAAAGAGATAGACAAACTTGGCGCGAAGATCAAAGACTACTACGCAGACCCGAAAGTTCATGAGCGAATCGACCATACGGAACAGGTTCGCATCATGTTCGACATCATCACGCTCGCATTCTGGACGGATTCAACGCGAGTCTCCACCTTCATGTTCGGCAACGAAGTCACCGGCAAAAACTTCTCGTTCATTCCTGGCGTCAGCGGCTCCTTCCATGAGATTTCGCACCATCAGGACGATAAGGGCAAGTTGGAAGAGTACAAAAAAATCAACGCCTGGCATGTGGAGCAATACGCCTACCTCTTGAACCGCCTTCGAAGCATCAAAGAGGGCGACAAGACTCTGCTGGACAACTCGATGATCGTGATGGGCGGCGGGATAAAAGATGGAAACTCGCATAGCCCGGAAAACTTGCCGATCCTGCTCGGAGGACGCGGAGGCGGAAAAGTCGCTACCGGAAGACACCTCGTCTACGATGCGAAGACTCCGCTCTGCAACTTGTATCACGGAATGCTGAACGTCCTCGACATCCCGACTCTTAAGTTCGGGGACAGCTCGGGCGCGCTCGCAGGACTGACAGACTCGAACTATCGCGGGAAAACTGCTTAGAAGAAAAGTGGGAACCAAGAAAATACGGGGCGATGAGAACCGCGAAATACGC
>JAYVOT010000058.1:0-2740 GCA_043757795.1 Chthonomonadaceae bacterium
GCGGCAAAGAGTTTACGAAACAACATGCCGATCTTTCCTTGCTCTAAGTGCGGAAAACCTTCCGCACGGCTCTATTCCGGATTGGTATGATTCAGGTCATACCAGTCTGGAATTTTGTTATGAATGCAAGTTGGAATACGATGCGATACAAAGCGACGATGAAAGAATGTCGCTCATTCAGAACACTCCGCGATTCGGTGTTTGCGGCTATAACGGCCCTGCCAAACCGCCCTACTGAGCAGGATTCGAGCTAAAAACCCCCCCTCTGTGATACGGGGAATTGCGCCATTCTCGTGTTCTTCCCACGCGCAATGCTCTCGATTTCAGCGCCGGAAAATCCTCTTGACAATGTCTGCAACGAGCGGAGTCAAGCTTCTAACATCCCTAAATTTCAAAATATTGACTTATAGACGCTGCTAAGGTATAATAAAAGAGTATTGAAAATGATATTGAACGCCAGGGGCGCCGAAAGGCTGAGAGGACAAGAGATTGTTCGACCCTGAACTACCTGATTCGGATAATACCGACGGAGGGAGGCGCACGCAATCCATCAACTGGATTTTAAGCCGTTGCCCGCCTTGCGTGGACAGCGGATTTTTTTGCGCCCTCTATTCTAAAGAGGAATGAACAAGATGAAACAAAACACACCCGAACGGACCGGCTTTACTCCCGGATTCACACTGATTGAACTGCTCGTCGTCATCGCGATCATCGCTATCTTAGCGGCGATTCTCTTCCCCGTATTTGCACAGGCGAGGGAAAAAGCGAGAGAAGCGACCTGCATCTCAAACACCAGGCAGATCAGCATGAGCGTCCTGATGTATTCGCAAGACTACGACGAGCAGATGCCTATTTTCTACGCCTACAACACGAAAACGCCAGGCGGCGCAAAAGCCTGGGCAGGCGATCCGGGACACAAAGGGGTGGAACTCCTGCTGTTGTCTTACACGAAGGAGAAGAACATCTTCCGATGCCCGGATGATTCGGGCGGTCCGTCGCTTCCAGATCCCGACTACGGCTGTCCCGGCAAAACGAATTATCATGAGTGTTACGGCTCAAGCTATCGCTTCACGCATGGCGTCTTTTCAACAGTTGCAGGCGAGTCGAGCCAGAACAACGACGTCTATACGACTTCCAATCAGGTTCCGTTGGCGCGTTTCGAATTCCCTTCCGAGACTCGATTGATGCGCGACGAGATGTTTCCCTGGTTCGGCAAAGAGGATCGTTACGGTTATCTTCCGGATTATTTTAAACAGTGGCACTCGCGAGGAGGCGGGACGGTTTTCGCTGACGGACATTCGAAGTTCACCGTGAGCGCGGGCGCATTCGACAATCAAGTGGTGTGCGCGGAAGGCGGCAGGAGCGGCGAGATCAACCCTGCAACAGGAAAGCCTTTTTACAGCGGTTGCGACTAATTTGACGATGCGCTAAAGCGATACGGACGGTTTGGAGTAAAAAAGCGGATAGGCTTGAGAGTTCATCTCAAGCCTGTCCGCTTTTCACTTATTTCCCATACCCCTTAAGCTTAGCCAAGAAAGTAGGATTGGGAGAACAATTGGATTCATAGAATCCGCTGTTTATTGAAGGTTCCAGAAGGGCCAGGGTTGCGTCCAAGTAGGCGTAGTTCCTGCGTTGCCGGACATGGTTTCATTTGCCGGAACGTTGACGCCGCCATAATTCGCCGCAGTGGGGCAGAGACCGAGGAAGCTATCAACCTTCAGCCATTTGCTGTGTCCGTCCGCATAAGCCACGACGACGCCATCCGAATGCGTGGCGAACTGCTTATTGATGACGCCCTTCGGCTTCATCAGTTTTGCCCAGTACTCTCGTGTGGCAAGGGGATAGGAAGTTGCGATATTGCCGCTTTGGGTTACGTTGTAAGCTCCGACTGCAGGCAATTTGGTTTCCATCATCAGCATCGCTTCCGCGGAGGAACCTAGCCCTGCGAGAGATCCCCCAGTCCACGAGTTGCGGTAGGCGAAGGAAGCTGCGGGTTTCGGCCAAACGTTCAAAGCTCCGGTGATGGCGATATTCAGTCCATACCCTGCATTGTCGATTTCAGCCGCATTTGTCCATGCTGCCTGATCGTAGGTTCGACTTGGGCAGAAATTGATCTGCACATTTTTCACGTAAGGATAAGTCCAGTACCACCATTTATAGTGGTTCACGCGGTCGCCGAAGAATGGGGCGGTCGTGCAACCGATCGCAGTAGAGGGCGCTCCGGGGAGAGCGACTGTTCCGCCGTTAATGCAATCGTCATTGCGAGGCCACATTTCATCGTAGTCTTGAACGTACATCAGCAATCCCACTGAGAGCTGTCTGGTGTTGGAGGTGCAAGACGTCTGCCGCGCTTTCTCGCGAGCTTGTGCAAAAACGGGGAAAAGGATTGCCGCCAAGATCGCGATGATAGCGATGACGACGAGCAGTTCAATAAGGGTAAAACCTCTTTTTGCGGATCGCGACATTATTCTTCCTTTCAATATTAAGAAGAAGAGCAGTCGAGCCTGAATTGAAGGCTCGCTGAAATGATGAGCGCTTCGTGCAGAAAATTTGTTGCTAACTGCACACACGATACTATTCTACCTTGAGTAAGTTTAAGAGAGTATTAATATTCGTGAAAAAAAGCGCCATTTCCAAAAATAATTTTATATTTCAAGGGAATCGACTTAGATATCGAAATAAATGTAAAAAAAGTCTTGCATCGCGCGTTTGGCGGCAAGAAGGCTTGCGAAACTGCCCA
>JAYVOT010000059.1:0-2739 GCA_043757795.1 Chthonomonadaceae bacterium
TAGTCCAATTATAGCAGCACACTTTGATCGAGAGTTCAACCGACTCTATCAACAAGCTGTAATCGGAATTCCTGCTAGTCTTCAACGGAAAAAGTGCTAACTCTCTGGCTTGCCGCCCTTCCACAAGAATCCAGAGAAGAAGTCAAAACCTACGCGTGGTCGCACATGGCAGGTTGGCATGCAGGCGACGGTTGTGAAGCCTTTTATTCGAGGCTCTGGGAGGACGTAAAAGTTGCAGATGAATTGAGAAAACGGTTGGAATCCTGTGGCGCCTGGGGAGTCGCCGGTACGCTGGCGAAGTGAAATTCAAAAATCCAGGTCGCTTTGGGTACAAATTTCGATAGGTTCAAATTTTCAAGATGAACGCAACTTTAAAAAATTCGCTTCCCTCATTCGACAATAGCGTACTTGGAATAGTTCCCCAACCTGGCAGGCTAGACGAGTTGCATCTCTATCACGGGTCTCATTGCAATCGCGCCTGCGCCTTCTGTTGTGTCAATGGAGAGCCGGAAGGACATCACACCCCCTTCGATTTGGCAACTCTTCGGGCGGCAGTCGATATCGTTTCGCAAAAAGGCAGCCTCAAAATCTATGGGGGCGAGCCGACATTGGACGCCGCAAACCTGAAGTGGATGACGCAAACGCTCCGAGACCTCGATTTCGAGGGTGCGATCACGATATTCAGCAACGGCTTGCGTGAGCGAGTTCTAATCGATTTGATGGAAGCGGACAAGAATCTTTTCGTGGTCCTGAACTATGCGATTGCAACGGGACGGGGCGAGTCTCCCCTCCCGACTGCCGTAGCGAAACAACTCAACGCTTTTCACGAAAAACACCCCGGGCGCCTCTTTCTCTCCCACGAATTCGTCGTGGCAGTGGGTCGGCAGGGCGACTCTCCGGGCGACTCAGGGCCCTGTTTTCGATGCCATCCCACCTTAACGAGCAAGGGAGAGTTCCACGCCTGCCCTTTCGCTGTCGAGTATGATCGCGCCCACTTCCACCTCGGCGATGCGACGACATCTTCTGAGCAGGTGCAACGGAATTTCTCACATTTCCTCAAGTGGGTGGACTTCGAGCTAGATCCGCTTGCACTGCAACGCGGCGAAAGTTCCTGCAAGGTTTGTACTGGGAACTCGCCCCCAGATTTCTAACCCAATTCCGACAGCGCGCCTCCGATGCAGTATGCCGGATTTCCAAAGTGAGGAATGTGGTTTCCGAAGCCGTGCGCGAGGGAGAGCAAGAGTCGATTGTGCGCCACATTCGGGAATTTGAGGGAGCGACCCGTTTTGAAGCCGAGACCGCCCCCGACGATGACAAACGGGATGTTTTGCAACGTGTGGGAGTTGCCCTGCCCGAGTTCGTTTGTCCAGATAATCGTCGTGTTGTCGAGGAGGCTGCCCCCGCCGCCAGGTTCCGGAGTTTCGGAGAGTCGTTTGGCGAGGTAGGCGAGTTGTTCGCAGTACCACTGATTGATCCGGGTGAGTTTCTTCTGCGCGTCCTCGTTGTTATCCGGTTCGTGCGAAAGGTCGTGCTGTCCTTCGCTGATTCCCAGCCAACGGTGGCGCGACTGTCCAACGGAGTTGGTGTACTGCAGAGTCGCAACTCGGGCGAAATCCCCCGCGAAGCTATTCACGAGCAGGTCGATCTGGAGTTTGCTGATGGTTGGCATCGTGTCGTTGTCGCGTCGCACTCCCGGCTCGATCACAGGCACGGCATGAGACATCTCTTTTCCGGCTGTCTTCAAGTCGATTTCCATATCCCGAACGAGGGCGGCGTGTTCGTCCAGAATCTGCCGATCTTGCAAGCTGACCTTCGATCTGACCCTGTCCATATCCTCCTTCAGATCGTCCAGAACGCTCTTCAAAGACTCCTGATCTTTCACCCTGCCATAGAGCTTGTCGAACATCTGATAGGGGTCGTCGATGGGAGCGATGGGTTTGTTCGCGCCCGCGTATGACATTCGAGTCCAGGTGTCGGCGCGCTCAGGCACCATCACCCCGAACTCGAGAGAGCCGAATCTGGTGCGCGTCGCTTTGTCTTTTTGGAGGAAATTTTTGATCTCCTGATCTATCGAGAGGCCGCTCGCCCACCCCGCCGGCGTGTCGCTTCCCCCCTGTACATTGCCGGGAAGGAGTTCTATTCCGGTGAGCAGGCAACCGATTCCCCGCATGTGGTTGTCGCCGTCGCCTTTCACCTGATCGCATAGACCTTTGAGAATCAGGGTTTTGTCTTTGAAGGGTTCGAGGGGCTTGAGCGACTCTTTGAAGGTGAACTGAGATCCCTCTTCATCCGACCAGAATGTTTTCGGGACGATCCCGTCCGGGCTGAACATGATGATGATTCGCTGTTTGCGCTTCGGCTCTTTCGTTGCGGCGAAGCAGGGCATGTTGGCGAGGAACGGCGTCAGGGCGGCGCTCACTCCCAGGTCTCGGATAAATTCTCGTCTTGTGTTTCGGATGTTCAAAGTCTATTTCTCCCACTTGCTCTTGAGTCGATCTGATTTATTGCAAAATTCGTTGAGTTTTGCTACTCTCATTAGTGACTGCTTTCAATAGTAGTATGATACCTTGTTCGCTAGCGCCTTGATTGGCTGTGATTTTGTCTGAACTGGGATTTATGAGATTGATAGGATTTATGGGACATATGATTGGAAGATTCTCTCGGGAATGCAGGCATACATTCCCTCACTCCCACACACCATCACTCCCACATCCTCTTCACTCCCACATCCGTAAGAGT
>JAYVOT010000060.1:0-2718 GCA_043757795.1 Chthonomonadaceae bacterium
CCGGACTAGACCCAATCGCACATGCTGAGTTGCGCGACATCGTCGGTAGCCTACGAGGAGAGGGCAAGACAGTATTTCTTTCATCGCACCAGTTGGCGGATGTCGAACTGATCTGCACCCGAGTCGCTATCATACACAACGGGAAACTGCTTGTGTCGGGAACGATCAAAGAGCTGACGGCAGGAGATCGAACTGAGATCACCGTACAGGGAGAGACGCTCAACAACGGAGTTCTCTCCAAGTTGAAAGCCATCATGCCCCAAATCGACGAGATGCCGGGAAATACGCTCAGACTTACCACTGACGACAATGAGAAAGTAGCTTCCATCATCGACATCGTTCGGGGAGCGCACGGGCAAGTACTTTCGATTCTGCCTCACAAAAAAACATTGGAAGAGGTTTTCGTTGAGACGGTTCGCAGTGATGACGGCTCTCGTTGAAGCTCGATTTTTTCTTAAAATCGTTCTCGATATGTGATCCTTTGCCAGCAGCTTTGCTGCAAGCCGATTAAGAGCGATCATCGTTTCAATCAAAGTCGGCTGTTTTAAAATGACACTGGATCGCCGTCATTCTTTTTTCTTATGGAGGGTTAACCTACTATGATAGCTCTGGCTATCGCTCGACAAACTATCAATGAGGCTCTTAGACGCCGTATCATGTGGGTCTTCCTCATCAGCGGCTTTGCTCTCATTGCGCTCATGCCCCTGTTCGGATACCTCGCCCCGAAAGACAGCCAGACGATTCTGAAAAGTCTCGGTCTCGCAGCTATTCTACTGGCAGGAATCTTTATCACCATCGTCACCTGCATCTATCTTGTGCCGGTAGAGATCGAGCGTCGAACGATCTACACCGTACTTTCCAAACCAGTGCAACGATACGAGTTCATTCTCGGCAAGTTTCTCGGCGGGTTCGCAACAGTGGCAATCAACATTTTTGCGATGGGCGTCGTTTTTATCGCCATGCTCTATTTCCAAACAAAACAACCGCAATGGGAGATGCTTCGGGGAGTCTTCATGACTTTCTTTCAGATGCTTCTGCTTGCGGCTCTCACAATCTTTTTTTCGACGTTCACGACGCCAATCATCAACTTTTTCCTCTCTTTCGGCATCTTTCTGGTGGGCAACCTTAGTTCAGTAACGGACTCCCTGACGACGAATTCCAATCCTGTCGTCAAATACTCCGGACTGATTATCCACTACCTGTTGCCGAACTTCGGGAACTTCAATATTCAGAACTCCTTGATTCACCCCGTTTCAGAAGTGGTGAACATGGACGTCTATATGCAGCACAACATTATCTATTCAATCATCTACTCGTCCGTGTTGCTGATTCTAGCAATCATCATTTTCGACCGGCGGGAAGTATGAGGCGATTTGAATTCGCTGATACGATAGGAGGGATCTGAATGACCCAATCTTCATCCAAAAAAATCATGCCCCTCGAGACAAAGAAACGCTTGAGCATGCTCATTCCCGCTCTCGCAGTTCTCTGGATCGCCGGCGGATTCATGCAAAACATCATTGATCCGGACTCGAAGAAACTTCACCCTAAAGACAACTCCACGCAGGCTATGGGAGGCTTGAACAACGAGTTCTTGCTCTTGCCGTTGCTCGGTTTTCGAGAGGCCGCAGCCGGACTGCTCTGGGTTCGTTGCGATGAATTTTTCCATAGCGGAGATTATGACGCTATCTTGCCTCTTGTGAGACTTATCACCTGGCTCGATCCTCACGCAGACAACGTCTATTCGACGGGAGCCTGGCACCTGGACTACAACTTCACGGACTCTTCAGAACGCTCGGACCGACGCTATATCCCGCCTGCGCTCGCGCTTTTGGACGAAGGCATCGAAAACAACAACAATATTTTCGACATCAAATTCGAAAAAGGTTGGCAGTGCTACGACAAGGTCAAGGATTTCAGAGCGGCGGAAGCGGCTTTCCTCAGAGCCATTAAAGGTCCGAAGGGCGATGGCTATGGCGCGAGAAACGGAAAAGGCGAAGTCATAATGGACACGGACGGCGAACTGTACTTCCCCTACGCCGCCCCCCTCAAAGTAAATCACTTGCTTGCACATGCCTATGAGAAGATGGGAAGAATTCCGGAAGCTCTCAAAACCTGGCAGGAAGCGCTCGATCTCAACACGAAAATGAGTAAGGGCAAAGAGAAGGATTTCGCGCTTTGGTCATTGAGACAAGCCGAAATTCACAACTACAACGAAGCGAAACAACGATACTATAACCGCTACACGGCGGATAAAGATAAGCATGACGCCGCAAACCCGTCGGCCGAGCCGGCAGTCTTTCAAGTGCGCGTCGGCGGAACGAAACCGGACACTTTCGACGTAGGTTTCAGCACGAACATTCAGGTGTCAAAGCCGAAAGTCTTCAAGATCGCCGGAGACATTTCACTTGCTGACGGAGCGCGCGTCGATGTGCGAATCAGCGATTTGGATTACAAAGACAGCATCATGGATCCTATTCTGCGAACCTTCGATCCGCCGAATCTGTCTCAAACAGTTCTCATCGACTCGATCGCAATCAAGCACTCAAAGTTCTCCCGTGAAATGGACATGAGCAAAGATCAAAAGATGTACAGCTTCACGAATAAGGACAATGCTTACAAAATCGTAATCACGTTCAATCCGCGAACGACGTCGCCGCACATTCAGGACTACTCAGGTTGGAGCGGAGAGGGACTGTCGGATATTAATCCGGCGCA
>JAYVOT010000061.1:0-10057 GCA_043757795.1 Chthonomonadaceae bacterium
GGATGGAACCTGTCTACGAGACTACGTTCACGTGAGCGATATCGCGCAAGCGCACGTTCTCTGCCTCAATAGCATTGACAAAATCGAAGAGAGAGCCTACAATCTTGGAAATGCAAGAACCTACTCTAACCTGGAAGTCATTAAGACAGTCGAAAAAGTGACTGGATTGCCGGTGAAATTCGTTCCTGCAGAGAGAAGACCGGGAGACCCGGCGGTTTTGGAGGCGAGTTCGGAACGAATTCGAACTGAACTAAACTGGACTCCCAAGTATTCCGACCTCGAAAGCATGGTCGCTTCCGCATGGGAATGGCGCTCTAGAAACCCGAAAGGCTACAACAGATGATTATCTCACGCACGCCCCTACGGATGAGTTTTGCAGGCGGCGGCAGCGATCTTCCCGCCTACTACGAACAAGAGCCGGGATGTGTCGTCAGTTGCGCGATCAATAAGTACATCTACATCAATGTCAACCCGAAATTCGACCAACACATTCGAGTCAGTTATTCTGTGACTGAGATCGTGGAAGGAGTCGATGAGGTAAAGCACGAACTGGTTCGCGAAGCCCTGAAGCTCGTCGATATATCGGGCGGAATCGAGATCACCTCCATCTCCGACATTCCCTCAACCGGCACTGGAATGGGTTCGTCAAGCGCCTATACCGTGGGACTATTGAACGCTCTTTACGCATTCAAAGGGAAACATGTCGGGGCGGAACAACTCGGACGCGAATCCAGTTGGATAGAGATAGTGAAGTGCGGCAAACCCATCGGCAAACAAGATCAGTACATCGCCGCTTACGGCGGTCTGCAGTACATTCAGTTCAACCCGGACGGCGCCGTTTTCACAGACCCTGTGATCTGCAAAACTGAGACTCGGGCTGAGTTGGATCGAAACCTGCTTTTAATGTACACGGGAATCACTCGTTCAGCAAACGACGTCCTGGCGCAACAGAGCCAAAAAACTGCTGCCAATCGGGAGGTGAGGTCAGCGCTCAGAACGATGACGCAGATCGCTACTCACCTGCGCGACGCTTTGACTTCGAATCAGTTGGAAGAATTCGGAAAATCCTTGCACGAAGCCTGGATGCTTAAAAAAACCCTCGTTTCAAGCATCAGCAACGATCAGATCAATGATTGGTATGAGACTGCCTTGCGAAACGGAGCGCTCGGAGGAAAACTATTAGGGGCGGGAGGCGGGGGCTTCCTACTTTTTTATGCGCCCCAAGAACTGCATCGGAACATCATCGAGGCGTTGCCGGGGATGCAACACACTCCCTTCCGAATGGAGCCTCAGGGCAGCAAAATCATCTACGTGGAGTAGCGCGTTTGAAATCGTTCTTTACCGCACGGCGGTTTAGCCGAACTATCATCGAAATTTGCAACCTTTAGAGGAATCATTGCTTTCAAAGGAGAGAAAAATGCGACTGAACTTGAACGAACGAAAAAATGGAAAACTTAGTCCGGTTAGACTTGCGGAGGCGATCAGAACGCTGCAAGACACCGGAGTCGTCGTCGTTGACAACGTTTTTGAACTTGACCTGCTCAGCGAGCTACGCAAGGAGTATGAACTTCTTCTGACGAAGTATCTTGAGTCAAAAGGCGGTTTAGAGGGGTTGGAAGGCAAGACTTTCGGAAAAAATCATGTCGGTTTTTTCCCGGACATGAGAGGAGCGCTCGGGAATGAAACATTCGCCGCAAATCCGTTCGCAGTTCAGATCATGAATGCGGCGCTAGGCGCCGAGTTTCACAGTTCGTTTTACCACACGAATACCGCTCTGCCCGGTTCCGGCATACAGGCGGTACACCGCGACTATTCCCACCTTTTCGGAACGGAGATGAGCGTTCCCACCCCCGTCACTTCCCTCGTTCTTAATGTGCCGCTCTGTGATTTCACAGAGTACAACGGAAGCACTGAATATTGGCCCGGATCCCACTTAATTGTAGATAAGAAAATCGAAGACGGCAAAAATCTGCTTGAGAGGTCGACAAGATTGCCCTCAACGAGATTAAACATGAAATTGGGAAGTTTCGCCCTCCGGGACCTGAGAGTCTGGCACAGGGGAATGCCGAACAACGCAGATTACGCGCGAACCATGCTCGCAATCGTCTACCACAGGGGATTTATCGCCGAGAAACCTATCTTGATACCGGACTCGCTCTGGAAAACATGGTCGGAAACCGCAAAGAAGATTTTTCGAAAGAATACAGTCGTACCGGACATTGAATATCGCCCTGCGACATGGTGACTTGCGCAGCGATACTTCATGACGGGCAGAGCCGCTTCACTGTTGCGTGTAAGGAGTTTTTATTCACTGCATCTTTGCGAATCGTCACGTCGGGCAGAGCTTTTTCGCTATAGCGCCTTCGGCGGGAAGCCCTCATCCCCCAACCCCCTTCTCC
The DNA here is from genome assembly GCA_043757795.1 of Chthonomonadaceae bacterium. Taxonomy (GTDB): domain Bacteria; phylum Armatimonadota; class Chthonomonadetes; order Chthonomonadales; family Chthonomonadaceae; genus JAYVOT01. The sequence goes on from JAYVOT010000061.1 coordinate 2,400, forward strand.
CGCGCGGCGGGAGAAGGGGGAGTAAGAGAGATGCAAATCGTCACGACGGGCAGAGCTTTTTCGCTATAGCGCATTCGGCGGAAGCGTTTTTTGGACATAACTATGCTGGACCTTCAATCTTGACGCAAATCGATTGGTTTTTGAGACCCCGGAATCTCACGTCAGCAGGACGCCCATTTTTGTGCCGGGTGTTTTCAGCACGCGGTTAAGAGCAAAACGCTTCCAAACCCCGACAGCCCAAATCCTGAACCTCACGAACCCGGTGTTTTCAACACCCGGACATTTCGTCCTACGGAGAGCGTAATATGAGCTCCTAACCGCAAACAGGCAGGTGATTTTATAAAATCACCTGCCTGCCGGTACAATGACCGTCCTATATTTAGAAATTATGTTGGATGAACATCTGAATTCGGTGATCCGTTCCTGCTGCCTGCCCCTTATATCGAGTCGACCAGAAGAGGTAACTCGCTCCGAGGTCTACGTTATTGGTCAATTTGTAGCGATTATGGAAATACAGAGCTGAGTTGCTCTGGCGTCCTCCGGTCGGCAGATCGTTCGCTTCCGGCGTCTCCGCCGTATATCCAAACGCCATCTTGTATTTCGGCGACGCCTGATACCCTAACTCCGCCCACCCCCCGTGACTTCTCACTTCCACTCCTGTTGCAGCGATCACTCCCTGTCCGATGCCGCCGCGGAAATCGCTTAAATTGGAACCGGTCCAGTACTCGCCCATTGCGCTCAAGCGAGATGTCAGCTGATGCTGACCGTCGATTCCCAGGCTGTAGCCGGTGAAGTGAGTTCTCCCGGCAACCTGTTTGGTCGTGGTCTCACTTGCATAATGTCCCCAGATTCCGACACCGGATTTGGCGCCCTTCCAAGACGCGCGCATCTGAACATGCGGCAACGTGCTGTTCTCGCCGTCCCGAACGCTGTTGCTGTCCAGATCTTTCGCGTCAATGGCGCCGGTCAATCCCAAAGCCATCGCGAGGTTGAAGGGAGATTTTTTAGGCTCGAAGGTATAGCGTATCTGAACCCTTCGGTCTCCGATATTTCCTGCGTTCCACATTAACGTGTCGTCATTGACAGTAGGGTTCAGCGGAGAGATCAAATCCCAGAACTGACCGAAAAGCAGAGTCGATTCCGCCTTTTGCAACGTAAAGTAGGCATGGCGAATCCTCGGAAGCGGGCGAGACTCGACCGTCAAACCGGCTCCGTTCTGCCAGTCCATTTCCAACTTGCCGCCCACTCTCCAACCTGAACTCGTTTCCGGCGGAGCGTTGAAGTTGATGCCAAGGCGGCTTAATCTAGGGTGTATCGCCAACGCGCCGTTGCTTTTGTTCAGCTTGTTCGCGTTGTCCGGAGAAAGCACATAGAGAGGAGATTGCGTGTTGTTCGTCAGACTGTTGTCCAACATCCCGTCCACTCTCAAGAAACCATAGATGCTCAACTTCTCTCTTGAAGGAACAACCAGAACTACAGGAGGAACTTCTTTTGCGGGCGCCGCTGCGATAGGCTTTTTGTTCTGATCCCGCAGCTCAGCGATCTCTTTCGCCTGCGCTTTAATGAGTAGTCTTAGTTCGTCCAACTGTTGTTGAATTTCAGGCGCGATGGGCGGAGCCTGATTCTGAACGGGCGCGACCGGACTCGTTGCAGGGAGAGGCATTGGAGTCGGAGCTTCGACAATAGGAGCGGGCATCAATTCCGCCAGACTGACGGTAGGCATCTCAAGGATATGCCGGGACATCTCCATACCGACTTTGATCGGCTTTCCGTCCTCCTCAGCATAGGGGTAGATAAACTTGTTTACAGGTTCTCCTTGCTGTGCAGGCGACAGTATGAGGTTGCGACCATGAGAAATAGCCACTGCATTACGCTCAAGCGCTAGATTGCCGAACTGATAGTTCTTCAAGTCAGCCCGGCCTTTGTCCAGCCAACGAATTCCGTCGGATGCGTCTGTAGGAACCCACCCGTATGTTTCTTGATAGAGGCATGGATAGCAGTGATAACTCGTGATTTTTGCCTCTTCAGGCAAAGGAGAGGCGACGGGTATGCCCGACACGCCGAAACCGTATTCGTGAAGGCTCGGTATGCCTTGCGATCGAGCGAGTGAAATCAAGTAGCTGTGAATGTCGGTGCAATCGCCCAATTTCGCATCGCAAACGAACTCGGCGTCACCCTCGCCAAGTTTCGGCGACTCGTTCTTGTAGTCGTACTTCATATTTCCGACGACGTGCTCATAAATAGCGTGCGCTTTGTCAAGCGTTGAATGTTTTCCTCTGGTCACGTCATTGGAAATGGTCATAAATCGCCCTCCAACGGGAAGACTTTTTTCAGCATCAAGAAACTTGCGACTTTCGGAATTGGAGAGTTTTATGACTTTAGCGGGAGGCGGATCGGAAAGTACGCGCATCTCTTTACGAGTGACAGTGTACTTTAGAACGACAGGTTGAGTCGTTTGAGAAGAATCGAAATGAATAAAGACCATACGATTTCCGAACTTCGGCTCCTGCGTGATCTTCCACTTTTCCACTCCCTCGAGAGTAACGTTTTCGATTTTTTGCAGATCGCTATCAGAGGGGAGAGGAATCCAGAGATTCAGGTTTTTAGCTTTTTCGGCAGGAGGCATTACCTTGCAAGTAAACACCGTTTTCATGGAGCGAGGTCCTGATGAAAGCGTGGATTGCTTCTCCTGTGAAAAGGAGCTATTCGTTGCAAACAAAGTTGCTTGCGTTGATACGACCAGAACCAAAATTCTTAAGGAGCGAGAGAGAACTCGAAAAGATTGCATAATTTCCTCGGAAATGAAGTTTTCATGATTGTTTATGACTATTTGAAGCGACAGGGGAAGAATTTGAGTATTATACTCGAGCAGGCTTAAAATATGCTTGATTATAACTTAAAAATAGTTTATGAAAGCGTTTTTTTTGAAATGAAAGAAACTGCAGTATAATTGGCTAGCATGTGCTTTTCAAGGGGACTTTGATGGGTGTCGCTTTAGAGTTGTTTCTCCTCATATTGATCGTTATTGCCGGGGCGGTTGCGCTGACCCTCTTCCTTACGCGCGACGTGTGGAAACGTCTCTGGAAAGCGGTCGTTAAAATAGATCGCGCCGAGAGCGTTGCATTGCAAGAACGTAAAGTCGAAACGGAGCAAAGAATTCGGGCGGAACGTGAATTGGAGGAGTGTCTCGGGGATACTATCCGAAACGCTGAAGAACCGAACCCAAATATTCAAACGCATTTAAAATGGAGTCGACAAACCGCTCCGATCGAAGAGAAATACGAATCGTTTGTTCATAAGTCCGATGATGAACGATGATTCATTTCATTCCGGAAACGTCGCTGAAATAATTTTTTGCTTAACGCGACGTAGTAATTTCAAAATATCGTGGACGGAATCAGCAAATTTCTTTTTCAAGAAGTTCACGATGAAAGCAATGACAGGAGGGATGCCATGACGCGCATTCGAAAAATTGGAATTGGCTGTGCAGCTCTAATACTGTTTGCAGGAATCTGTTTCGCGATCTTTCAAGCGCGAAGCCAGTGGATCGACGCCGGACATGTGGGAATCATTTACAACGCTAACGGCGGGTTGGACAGGTCGAAAGAGTTGCCTCCCCAGAGAGTTTTTGTCGGTTGGGGGCAGAGAGTCTACCAGTACCCAACGATGTTGCTGAATGCGATCTACACGCAAGATGCGGAAGAAGGGGAACAGAAATCGGCTGACGGAGTGCTTGTCACCACAAAGGACAATCAGAATACCGTTTTTGATATCTCGGTGATCTACCGTGTGAAGAAAGAAGATGTTTACAAAGCATTCGATAGTTTCGGACCTATCTCTATTACTGACGTGCAGATTTTGCATATACGTCGCGCTCTGAAAGAGGCGGCAAACAACATCGGGACGCAATACGACGTTTTTGAACTGATGGGACCGAAGCGCGAAGAGGCGTCAAAGAAGTTGACGACCGAGATGCAGAGACTGCTCAGTTACAAGGGGATAACTGTCGAGTTGGCTACCTTCTGCACTTGCGAACCGACAGCTGACCTTCAAAACAAGATCAACTCTCGCGTCAACGCTTACACCGATCTACAAATTTCCAAAATCCGTTCCGATATCGCCGAGATAGACAGACAAACCGCCGTCGTTCTGGCAGGGGCGAATCAGCAGGCTCGGCAAATCAGCGCTTCAAAAACTCAGGGCACTAGCCTGGAAATGTTGCAACTGCAGACGGATGCCGCCGCTATTGAAAAGTGGAATGGTTCTCTCCCTCCAATTCAGCAAGCTCCGGGGCAGACGATCGTGATTGGCAGCGGGGAACTTCAGGGCATAACCGGGGGAAAGAAAAAATGATCGATTGGAAAACAAAACTTTTGAGACGACTGATCGTGGCCGCTCTCCCTTTACTAGTACTGTTGAACGGTTGCGCTACGGAAGTCCCGCCTGCCAATGTGGGAATCAAGTTCAACGCTAACTCCGGAATTTCAGAAAAATTGGAGAAACCGCAAGTTGTCTGGTGCTTCCCGGGAGATCGCGTGCTCAATTACCCGACTTCCATTAAGAACGCAACGTTCGTGCAGAATGTACGCGAAGGCTCAAAAAATAAAGACGATTCGATCCGCTGTTCCACGATAGAAGGGGCGATTTTGCCGGTGGATGTCACTGTCGCCTATCATGTCCAACCTCCGGATGTATTGAATGCATTTCAAAACTTCGGAAGCGACGACATCAATGTAGTTCAAAACAGCTATTTGCGATGGGTCGCCACTTACGGAATGAACGTTGTCAGTGGCCAACGTTCTATTTTCGACCTGCTTTCAACTGACAGAGCGGCGTTCGGGGGTCAGGTCAAAACTGTCATCGCGCCGATTATGTCGCAGTGGGGGGTGACAGTGGACGATGTCTACATCGGAGAGGTTTACCCGCCGAACGACATTAAAAACAAAGTGCAAGAGCGAATATCCGCTAGAAATGAGCTGGAACTTGCCAAAATACACCTCCAAAAAGCGAAAATCGACGCAAACACCATTCTGACCAACGCCAAACGCGACGCCGAAACGAACCAACTTCTTTCACAGCAGGGAGAAACTTCAATCAAGTTGAAGAGACTGGAGTTGCGAAACAACGCGATCAAAAAATGGGACGGACAACCTCCTTACGTTGGGGGAAGCACAATTCCCTTTACGGATTTGAAAATGCGTTAAGCCTGAGACCCGCTAATCTTCATTGCGGGTCTCACTCAGCTTCGCGCTCTTTTCTTGGCGAGGCGCTGCCTCACTTGATTTCAAGATGATCCTCAACGCGATGAAAGGCATTACCAAAATTGAAACGCTTTTCATAAGTTCGACGCATTTCCAGTTCGAGTTTGACCTATCAGAATTTCTGTATAAGACACGCCCGCTTCGATTTTCGTATATTCGGAGTTGTAAAGGCGTGGGAGAGGAGATTTTTTGGACAGGATTAACAGGATTAAATCCAGGAAACCGCATGTTGGCAGTTGTCCGGTACAGCGCCTGAACGTTTGCTTCTATCCTATAAATCCTGTTTATCCTGTCCAAACCCTTTTCCATATTTCGATTTTGCGCTCTTACATAGCGTTTCGCAAGATCGTCTTATTTCCTGTTCGAGACGTTTCTTCGGTATAATAAAGCTATGTACAGGCGAAGGAGCATCGAACGAATGGCGACGATTGAAACGGGTTCATTAGGTTTGGATTCGGAACTGTTGGGTTTTGTGCCGGATGCGAGGGGCCGATTTGGAAGTTTCGGCGGGAGGTTCGTCCCGGAGACGATCATTCCCGCCTTAGATGAGCTTGCTGAGGAGTATGAGCGGGCGAAAGCCGACCCGGAATTCCAAAAAGAGATCGACTATCATCTTAAAGATTTTGTTGGACGAGCCACTCCGCTCTATTTGGCGGAGCGACTTTCCGAACAATTCGGAGCTAAGATTTATCTTAAACGCGAAGACCTCTGCCACACAGGGGCGCACAAGATAAACAACACCATCGGTCAGATTCTGCTTGCGAAACGAATGGGGAAACCCCGCATTATTGCAGAGACGGGAGCCGGACAGCACGGGGTCGCTACCGCGACGGTCTGCGCACGGTTTGGGCTGTCTTGTGAAGTTTATATGGGCGAAGAGGACACGCAACGACAGTCTCTAAATGTCGCGCGAATGAGGCTTCTCGGCGCGAAAGTCGTGCCGGTTTCAAGCGGAACCAAGACTTTGAAAGACGCCACGAACGAAGCGATGCGAGATTGGGTTACGAACGTTCGAGATACGCACTACATCATCGGATCCGTCGTGGGCCCGCACCCCTACCCCATGATCGTGCGCGATTTTCAATCCGTCATCGGAAAAGAGGCTCGGGCGCAGTCGTTGGAAAAAGAGGGTCGTCTGCCGGACTTTGTGATTGCATGCGTCGGAGGCGGATCAAACGCAATGGGTATTTTCTATCCGTTCATCCAAGACGCGGAAGTGGAGCTGATCGGAGTGGAAGCCGCAGGCAAAGGGTTGGACACGAACGAGCATTGCGCTCCTTTGACCGCCGGAACGCCTGGAGTTTTGCACGGCTCCGCTAGCTACCTCCTTCAAGATTTCGATGGACAAGTCGCGCTAACGCACTCGATCTCCGCAGGATTGGATTATCCCGGCGTGGGACCGGAGCACTCATTCTTGAAGGATGCGAAACGCGCCAAGTACGTCGCGATCAGCGACAGCGAAGCGATCAACGCGCTTCAGAACCTTGCGCATCGCGAAGGCATCATCTGCGCCCTCGAAACCGCTCACGCACTTGCCTACCTCGAAAAAATGGGGTCTATGTTGAGCAAAGACTCGATCGTCATCATCAACCTCTCCGGCAGGGGCGACAAAGACATGGAGACGGTGGTGCGAACTCTTGAGTTGGGGTGAGTTACCATTGCAGGTTCGGAAAATGAATTTTTTTATTTATGTTTGCAGTCAACAAGTCCGGGTGTTTTCAACACCCGGACTTGTTGCATGCAAATCTTAAGTTATGTGACTCTGACGATAAATTTCCGGATTTTAATGCCGGAACTTCCGGTGCACGAATCGTATGCATAATTGCATGCCCCGCTCTACCCTTACACAGCATTCAAGTTATTTTGCTCCCTCCGAGAGCGCCTCATCGACTTTTGCGATTTTCCGCTCTTCCTCGTGCTTGGTTCTTCTTTCGAGCTTCTTTTGGATGTTCGTAGCCGCTTGTCTGATCGTAAAGACGTTTTTCGGACAAGCCAAAACAAATCGCCTCTCGTAGATATCCTCTATAAAATCAGTTAACGACGACTTCCGCAACTCTTGCGAATTTGGAACGATTATTCCCAATTTGTTCGGATTGAGACCAATTTCCCTCGCCATGAAGACGTGTAAATGCAACAGTCAGTGTCGTTTCCTTGCGATCACCCATGCTAGAAAATTCGCCGACAACGCCTTTTTACTCATTCACTCATGTTACGCAAACGACAGAGCGTCATGACTAAAGTCCCATGACTAAAGGGCCTGTGAATTTACTCGCGCGATTTCTCCGGGCTGAGTATAGCAAAATGAAAATCGCAAGATTCCTTCTAGAATAGGCGCAAAAATCAGCGAACTGGGTTTTATCGATGCCTTTTGTCTAGAAAGTCAAGAATCCAAACGCC